>CAYQUK010000024.1:0-1854 GCA_964420875.1 uncultured Candidatus Saccharibacteria bacterium | reverse complement strand
TAGGACATATCCTTCTCAAGGATAGAAGCGCGGTTCGACTCCGCGTAGGGTCACAAAAATAACGAGCAAAGCGACTATATTTTTGTGATGTCGGAGTACTTAGGCTTTTATGAGCGCAGCGAAATCAAAGACTTTAGTACTCTCGACGCACAAATAGGACTGCGGACAGGATATTCAAAATGATATAATAAGGCTACTAATCTGGAATATGAAAACATATAAAAACGTAGATGAATATATCAAACTAGCGGACAAGGATAAGCAAGATCTCTTGAAAAGAGTAAGAGAGATTGTTAAAGACACAATACCCGACGCTGAGGAAAGCATCGCCTATGGTATGCCAGCATACTCATGGAAAAGCTCATCTAGTAAAAAATCAGAACCCCTATTTTATTTTGCTGCTATGAAGGGGCATCTAGGACTGTACCCGACACCAGGACCAATCGAAGTCTATAAAGATATATTAACAAAATACTCGACATCAAAAGGGTGTGTTCGTGTCCCCTACAAAGAATCAGTACCAGAAAAAATTATCCAGAAGCTGCTCAAAGAAAGACTGAAGGAAATAAAAAAATTGCAAAAGTAAAATCACACTAATGGTATCTTCTTTAATTTTTTTCTAATCTCTAAATAATTTGGAATAGTCTTTGCAACCAAGTCCCAAAAATCCTGTGAATGATTGAACTGCCCAAGATGGCATAACTCATGGACAATGATGTAGTCGGATAACTCGCTAGGCAGTGTGGCGATGCGATAATTGAAATTGAGATTGCCAAGCCGAGAACAACTACCCCATCGAGTAATACTGTTTTTAATGGTTACGCGTTTCCAGGAGTAGTTATAGAATTGATTAAAATATTGGAGACGGGATAAGGCGAGCGCGTAAGCGCTCGCCTTATTTTGTTGATAATCCGCATCACTTACCCTTTTCACTTTCTTTGCAGACACTCTCCGACGCACTCTGACTACTCTAAAATATTTTCCAAACATTATTCTACATCCCCTCCATATGCATAACCCCTCCATCAACTGGAGAATATATTTCTGGTGTGCTGGACCCAGTGACATCGAGCACTGCCCATGCACCTTTGTTCATCCTTGCAAGAGCATGATCGACGAGCAAGTATTTACCTGGCACGTCAACCTTGAACTCAACAATAGCGGACCCTCCTGGCAACACAGCAGTAGTCTGAACATTTTTAAATACAGAGCTGCCTTCACCTATCGCCCCCTCTGGATACACCTTATCAAATATCTCACCTATAACATGAAAAGATGAGATGAGATTGACTCCACCGTTCCCAACATAGATACGTATCTTGTCACCAACTTTTGCATGCATACGAGGAGCGCTCTCTATCTTTCCATTAAATGTTACATAATTAGGATGACCACCAACCAATGCCTCTGAGTCAAAAATAGTCAGACCCTTTTTACCTATATCTCCAACTGTATACAGTTCACCCTGCACCATGTAAAACTCCTTATCAACTTTTGATAACCCATCTTTTGGCTCTACTAATATCAACCCATACTGACCATGTGAGTTATGTGTACTAACATTTGGCATAGCACAGTGATAGATAAATAATCCTGGATTTAAAGCTTTCCATTTAAAAGTCTTTGTCTCACCTGGCATCACATCAGAAAGTGATGCACCACCACCCTGACCAGTCACTGCATGTAAATCAATATTATGATGATGCAAACTCGATATGTCGTTGGTTATAGACATGACGATCGTGTCACCTTCACGTACGCGATACATTGGACCAGGCACAGTGCCATCAAATGTCCAGTAATTAAAATATATTCCTGGCGCTACCTCACTTATCACTTCTTTTACTTTTATAT
>CAYQUK010000023.1:0-1895 GCA_964420875.1 uncultured Candidatus Saccharibacteria bacterium | reverse complement strand
TGAGCACATACTACAAAACACTTATAAGACAAGCAATTTTTATAAGAGACAAAATAATAATTAGTTATCCACAGCTTCTATAGGACAAGGTATTGCATAAAGGACAAGGTAAGATATTATATAAGACAGAGACAAGTTCTCGTTACAAATCTCCGCCCTGATTAAGGGTCAACAAGGTTCTCGATGATTTGTCTAGTGCTCGTTAGTGTTACTGCCTGTTCTTTATGTAAAATACAATAATTCAATAAAGCATCTTTAGCGCAAACACTCGCCAACGCATACAAATCATTCGCGTCGCGAGTGTTTTTTAATTCTATATATTTGACAAAGTTCCTAATTTTTAATACAAATAGCATATATGCTAATACCAACAGTTATCGAGAAAACACAAAATGGTGAACGTGCCTACGATATTTACTCCCGCCTCCTAAAAGAAAGAATCATTTTCCTGGCTGATGAGGTGGATCAGCACTCTGCATCACTGATTGTGGCTCAGATGCTATTCCTCGAAGCAGAGGATCCTAAAAAGGACATTATGCTGTATATCAACTCTCCAGGAGGGTCTGTCTATGATGGATTAATGATATATGACACCATGCAACACCTCAAATGTGACGTTGCTACCGTTGGCGTGGGTATGCAGGCCTCTATGGGTGCATTTTTGCTCTCTAGTGGCACAAAGGGCAAGCGCTCCCTACTCCCTCATTCTACTGTGATGATACATCAGCCATCAGCTGGCACTCGTGGCAAGGTCTCAGATATGGAGATAGATTTGAAAGAGGGTCTCAGACTTAAAAAGATGCTTAATGAAATAATGGCAAAGAATACTGGGCAGAAAGTAGAAACAATAGAAAAAGATAGTGATCGTGATAACTGGATGACTGCTGACGAAGCCAAAAAGTATGGCCTCGTTGACCAGATAATCAAGGCAAAGAAGTAGTCTAAAAAATAAAAAGCTTAGAAATTTCTAAGCTTTTTATTTTTAATTAAAATATTTATTAGCACTTGTCAATATTGATTGTTTAAAAAGACTTTGAGTATACTGTACAAAGCGCAAAAGCGCTGATTATAATCAAGCAAAATCATATGAACAAAGTAGCTCTAGTGGAGGCGGTAAATGAAATGCTCGGAACAACAAAGGTTCAGGCTGAACAAGTTGTTGACTGTGTATTTGAGTCAATCGTTAAAACACTTAAAAAAGGTGAGGAAGTTTCTGTTGCTGGTTTCGGTAAGTTTGTAGTAAAGCAACGTGCAGCTCGCGAGGCGCGTAATCCAAAGACAGGAGAGAAAGTTAAAGTAGCAGCGTCAAAGGCTGTACGCTTTACTCCTGCAAAGGCTCTTAAGGAGACTGTTAATCACTAGTTTTTGTTTCAAAACAAAAGAGCCGCCCGAAGGGCGGCTCTTTTGTTTTGCTTATTTTATAAGGTCCTTTAAAAGTTTCTCTTTTACTTCAACAGGACACAGCGTTATATTTTTTACCTCAGACAGACTCACCCACATTGGCTTATAAAAATGCACACCCTGCTGCATTTCTTCAAATTCATTAGTGTTTTCTCTCAATGTTGGTTCGCCAGATATATATCTACAAACATAATAAAACTCTTCCCTATTTTCATTTGGTAGATCTCTTTTTAAAAATAGTTCTCCTACTTCTAGTTTTATTGTTGTCTCCTCATCTGCTTCACGTACTACAGCTTGTTCTACACTCTCACCCTCCTCTACCCCACCACCAGGTATGACATAGTATTCCTGATCACCCACAGCGCGCTCAAGGTTGATGCGGTGCATCAATAGTATTTGGCCTTCATGAATACAAATAGCCCCTGCTCGTACTCTTTTCATTTTGTGCGGCGTAAGGGAATCGAACCCTTGTCCCCTGCTTGGAAGGCAGGTAT
>CAYQUK010000022.1:0-2617 GCA_964420875.1 uncultured Candidatus Saccharibacteria bacterium | reverse complement strand
AAGTTTATGTGTGTACAGATTTGTGTCACCTGTGGTACAGCACCAGACCGAGTAAAGGATTGTCATGCCTCAAACTGTAAAGGGGTGAATCCGGACGGACTTGAGGTCATCCATCAGGATCCGGAATTTGGGTTCAAGATGGATGGGAAGAAGGCGGTTAGTTTGCCGAGGGCCACTGAAGTTGTGCTAACTGATGGCAAATAAGAAGTGCGGCACGCTTGGCTGTGACTTGAACTTGGACGATGCGTTTAGTCGATGCAAGGTCCACGGCTGCACGCACAGAATTATTGAGCAAGAAGCGTTCGTGTCCCCGCGGCATGATGATTTGCCTTGTTTTGGGCAAATTGATTCCCAAGATCACATTGGAGTCGGTGTACCAGCTGAGTAATTCTTGGGTAAGAAATAGGGCCCGCACGACATTGTCGAGCGGGTTTTTTTGTGTTATAATAAGGCCCTTATGAATAATATAGATGAAACCACAATAGACGCTAGAGTTTATGAAGTAGCATACATTTTTGTATCTACTCTCACAGACGAGGAGGCAACTGCAAAGGCAGAGACTCTGAAAGCGGCTATTGCTGCCCAAGGAGGTAGCTTTGTCTCTGAGGAAGCTCCGTATATGCGCGAGCTGGCTTATGAGATGGTCCGCGTTATCAAAAACGTGAACACAAGATTTAATGATGGATATTTCGGATGGATCAAGTTCGAGATGGAGCCAAACAAGATAAATGACTTTGACAAAAAGCTCGCACTGGACGAAGAAATTGTTAGATTTATCACTGTAAAGGCTGACCGTGAGGTTAATGTTTACACTAAAAAGCTTTCTACAAAGGTAAAAGACCTAGGTGTTAATGATGACATATCAGACACAATAGCCCTAGACGCCATTGCTCCAGCTGTAGAAATCGCTAGCGAAGCAGAAGTAAAAGAGTTAAACTAAATACACTATGTATTTGAATAAAGTTTACCTTATCGGCAATTTAACAAAGGATCCTGAGTTAAAATCTTTACCAACCGGAACAAAAGTGACTCAATTTGGACTAGCTACTAATCGTGTATACAAAGATGCGAATGGTGCGAGACAAGAGTCTACTGAGTATCACAACGTTGTGGTGTTTGGAAAACAAGCAGAAACAGCGGCTCAATATCTTAAAAAAGGTCAATCGACATTAATCGAGGGACGCATACAAACAAGAAGTTGGGATGATACAAACGGAGGCGGAAAGAAATACAGAACAGAGATCATTGCTGACTCGGTACAATTTGGTCCAAAGATGGGCGGAGTGCAAAGTACATCTGCTCCAGCTGAAACATCAAATACAAATTCACCTGCAGCAAAAGAAGAATTAGACACAATAGATTACGGTGAAGTGATCAATCCAGATGACATACCATTTTAAAAAATATGAAAAATAAAAAACAAACACAACTTAAAGTAATCGACTACAAAGATATCGATACATTAACTAGATTCATCAATCCAAACGCTCGTATCCTGAGCCGTCGCAAGACTGGTGTAACAGGTACACAGCAACGTGATATAGCTCAAGCTATCAAGCGTGCTAGATACATGGGACTACTTCCATACGTAGCTAGATAATATAAAAGAAAAACTGGTGCATTGCACCAGTTTTTCTTTGTGCTAAACTTTGGACATATGAATGAACAACTAAAAGAGAACCTGGGAGATGCTAGAAAAGAAACCGGGGCAAAGACACAAAAACCAAAGTTTAATACTAAGTTGGCTGAAGAAAAATGGCAGATAACTCAAGATTTGAAATATGTAACCGGCGCAGCAAATCGTAAAGAGCTGCAAGCAAAACTTGATAGCGTTACCCATCTTATTGCACAAAATGAAAGAGATGCGGCAGATAAGGAGGAAGACGAGAAAGCTAACCCTCAAACCAGGGCTGGCAATCCATATAAAAGATCCTTAAAAAGAGATTCCGTTAATTATGAACCTAGCATGAGCTTCTCACAAGATCAAAAATTAGCGATGGATGCGATGCTTGTATTATTTAAAGATCAAATAAGTAAGCTTGCCGGGGGTTCAGATAAGTTACAAGCCATTGAAGTAAAAAATGATCTCGCTCTTAAGGAGTTGATTGATACATTTGTTATAAAATATAGATACGAAGGAGAAGATTTCATATCAGATATCTTAGGAAAAAAATTTGGAGAAGAAGGCGTATCTTTAAAAAGGGGTTACAGTGTTTCGGGGGACGGTCATGTCGCTCTTCTGCCAAGAGATTACGATATAAAAGGAAAAAGTGACGTTTTCTTAAAGCAATTTAATCAAGCTGTAGAGGACTATGAGCGCGCTTTTGGCTTGCAAAATGGTCCAGTGTTAAGAACTGATAAGTCTGAAGCTGCTTATAAAGCTGAACAGGAAAGATTGGCAAAAGAAAAAGAAAAATTAGATACAGATAAGTTTCTACTAAAGGAGACAACTAAGGCTTTTGAAAAATTCGAACAAGATGAGAGAAGGTTGGAGGGTGAGATAGACTCTTTTGAAAAAGCGATGAGGGTTATGTTCCCCAAGAAAAGACCTCTCATGGGTGGAGCTAACTATGATTTAGGAGAAAAACATTTGGAAGATCTAAGGGAGCAATTAGAG
>CAYQUK010000021.1:0-2910 GCA_964420875.1 uncultured Candidatus Saccharibacteria bacterium | reverse complement strand
AGCTTGAAAAAATAAAAGAGTTTTTGATATAACCCTATACCCTCACCCACCCCTCTGGCACAACGTCACGATTGGCACGCCACCAAAGTTTTGATATGAACCAACTCGCCGGAGCAACAATTTTTTTACCTTTGTTTTGAGATAACCATGCGCCCCACCAAGAGAATGTACTGTTGGCGATGATAAAGTTCTGCCCGAGAGTCATAAGTGACAACTCCTCATAATCAGTCAGTCCTCGGCCGCTGACAACATATGCATCCCTACCGAGCGCATTACGCAGCCAATCTGGGTCATCTGAAAATGCGAACACCTTCACATCTCCAGGAAAATTCTCGAGCGCCCTCTTGTAATAACTTTCATCCAAAATCGTAAACCCAGTACTTGTAAGATAGTCAGTACGGCGAGCGTGTACGACTAATGAGTTAGGAGTATCACTTATCAGTCTCTCCATCTCAATATACGCAGGAGACTTTTCTTTTAAAACCAACTCACTCAGTAAACGCTCTCTTATGTCTTTGAAATATAACTCAGAATTATAATACCCCTCCATATATTCATTCGGGTTAACCAGAAAGCTTTTTACATATCTTACCCTTCTGTCGTTATCTAATCTGTAAAAAATCTTTTTTAAAATACTCAAACTTTGTGGAGAGTTTTCAATTTTAACTTTTGAGTTTAATTTAAACATCTCTAAACTAAATGGCCTATTGGTGTATTTTGTATTTGTAGTAAAAAATGACTTATCAAACACCACCTCATTGCCCCTCTCCATCAAAGCTCTACCAAAAGCATATTGGAAAAGCTGATTGCCGAGACCACCCTCTAGTTTGACTGTTATCATACGGATAATATTAACATATTCACCCTACCACATTCACCTCCCTCTCTATTTTGATACCCGTCTCATCGTATATCTTTTGTATTATCTTTTCTGAAAAGTTATGAAGGTCGGAATAGGATGCCTCACCATAATTGACCAACACCAATGGCTGAGTAGGCCAAGTCCCTACATCTCCTTCACGAACACCTTTCATGTTTGCTACACGTTCTATCAACCAAGCAGATGGGATTTTGTATCCATTATGCTGCTCGTGACCAGGTATATCTAAATATCTATCCTTTAGACTTTCATAGACCTCCCTAGAGACCACAGTATTCTTGAAAAACGACCCTGTGTTGGGGTATAGATGATAATCTGGTAACTTTGCCTGTCTGGTAGCAATAACTAGTTCTCGTACATCACAAGCCTTCAAATTCTCCCTATTTACCAGGGTATCTAGAGGTTTGTAAACGAGAACTGGTTTTGGTTTTTGAGAGAGCCTTAGACACACTGAAACGATAATATATCTGTTTGGCTGCTGTTTGAATATCGAGTCTCTATAACCAAAATAACACTCACTATTTTGTAAATCAATAAAAACATTTTTGGATGTATCCAAGACTGTAACTGATACCAACACATCATCTAGCTCTGTCCCATATGCGCCAATATTCTGCACCGGCGCAGCCCCGACAGTGCCTGGTATGAGGGATAGATTCTCAATCCCCCACCACTCTCTATCTACCGCATACCTCACAACATCATCCCAACTCTCTCCGGCATTCGTGGTTAACAAAATATTGTCACCATCTTGCCCTGCCTCAATACCAAGTATCTCTATTTTGATAAATAAAATATCTGTTAAGTTGTCAGAAAAAATAGTGTTTGTCCCCTCACCTAAAATATGAATTCCTCTGTTATTCTCTCTAGCAAAATTAATAGCCAGCAACAGCTCGTCTCTGCTGCTAACTATCACCACGTCACCCTCTCCACCTATTTTAAAAGATGAACAGTCTTTTAAAAAAACTTTTCTCACATTCATGATTAGGACTTTTTTATCACAGCTATCAAGTGCTGAGCTAAAAACTTTACTAAAATAGAATTTTCAAAAACAAAAGTCTTACCTAATATATTACCCACACCATATACCTTTGTAACTTTTAAATTGGGGGAGTTATCGGCAAGTCTCTTCATCATGCCAATAGACCAGCCACGTATGTGCTCTGGCTCACTGGCGCGAGTGGGGTCCATAAGAGAGTCATGATGTTCATGCGCCAAAACAAATTTAATCTGACGCATTATGTTAAATGCATTTGGAGTGCTAATAATTGCCACACCCCCACTTCGAAGCATTCTAGATATGGCGATCATAACACCATGATGATCATACAAATGCTCGATGACTTCGAAACATGTAGCCACGTCAAAACTATTGTCCATACCACTGACATTTTCTGGATAATCACAAATAGCACGCAACCCTATAGAGGTCGCTATGCGACAGTTCTCAGTATTAGGGTCTATACCAACAACACTGCGAGCACTCGTACTCACATATTTTAAGAACCCCCCAGTGCCACAACCTATATCCAGCACGTCCTTATCAGTAAAATCAAATTTACCCAGCACTCCATCATGCCATATGCTGTATTTGTCTGGATCTCCGTCGTGTGTGCTCTTGCTAGAATAATCAACCATAATAAACAAAGTATATCATCTATACTAAAAGTTGCATTTGGTGCGCAAACCAAGATTCGAACTTGGGACCGCTCGAGTATCAGTCGAGTGCTCTACCAGCTGAGCTATTTGCGCATTTGTCATATATTATCACAAAATTTGACAAAATTCAATTTTGAAATATTTTAAGAAATTAAAAATCACAAAGCTTACTTTGTGTTGGGTAACTTGAGAAAATTTTACATAAACGACTCTTTTGTTCCACCTTCTAACCCTGTAATCCTGAGAAATGTTGTTTCTCGTTTTGTATTGTCGGGATTTTTGTTACTTCTCGATGTAACACGGGTATATAAAGATTACCAATCTTTTTGCTTTCGCATATTTAGTTAACCCTAAATCGACTAAATGCATGC
>CAYQUK010000020.1:0-4556 GCA_964420875.1 uncultured Candidatus Saccharibacteria bacterium | reverse complement strand
TTACGGCTGATAATTTCTTTGAGTCTCGCAATTTTCTATCTTTAAAAAGACTCAAAATATCAGCCTGTTCTGAGGCATAAAATAGACATATTGTGACCGGACCAGCCACAGGGCCTCTACCGACTTCGTCTATACCAAGCATGATATAATACTAGCATGTCATTCGTTTCTCTTCGCAATCACTCCCATTACTCCCTACTCCAGGCCCTGCCAAAAGTTGACCTCTTGGTTGGCAAGGCCTCTGCATATGGACACACTGCCCTAGCTCTAACTGACAGCAGTAATATGTATGGAGCTATAGAGTTTTATAAAGAATGCCAAAAGAAGAAAATAAAACCAATAATAGGAGCAGAACTTAAGGTTAAAAAAGATACACGAAGCTACTCTATTGTATTGTTAGCTAAAAATTATAATGGCTACCGTAACCTGATGAGGCTGGTGAGTGTTGCGAACCTCAAAGACAAAAACAATCACGATCCATTTTTGATAATAGATGATATGAAGGGTCTCACAGAAGACATAATCTTGCTCGACGGTGGGCCATGGGGAGAAATTGGTGAAGCATTAAAAACTAATAATATAGTAAAAGCAAAATCAATATACGATACATATCATGATCTCTTTGCTGATATATATCTCGAGGTCACGCCACACACATTTATGGACTATGGCGTGGAGATGCGTGCAAATGCTATCGCATTTGCACGTGCCAACAATATCAAACTTGTGGCCACACTGAATACTCACTACTTATCATTTAACGACAAGTCAGCACACAAGACACTCGTTAATGTTCAGAGTGAAGGTGACAGCGCTGAGGGATACAAAGTTAACTTTGCAAATGCTGACTTTTCATTTTTAAGTAACGCTGAAGTACTAGAGAAATTTAAAGATGTACCAGACGCAATAGCAAATACACTAGAGATAGCTGACATGGTAAATCTGGAGATAAAACTCGGTGCCTGGGTGTTCCCAAATATTGAGAGCAAGAATGGATATGACGAGGATCTACGCGAGCTGGCATATGCAGGTCTCGCTGACCGCGGTATGGAGCTGACCGAAACCGTAAAGACTCGCCTAGACTATGAGTTGAAAGTTATCGCAGACAAGGGCTACTCACCATACTTTCTAGTGGTGTATGACCTATTGCGTTTTGCATCTGAGAATAAAATTTTAACTAACATCCGTGGATCGGTGGCGGGGTCGCTTGTAACGTATTTGGTGCGCATCACAAAATGTGACCCATTGGAGTACAAGCTTCCCTTTGAAAGATTCCTCAATCCCGAGCGTCCATCAGCACCGGATATTGATATGGATTATGCCGACGATAGACGTGATGAGGTGATAGCCTATGCGAAAAGAAAGTACGGAGATGATCGTGTGGCACAAATCGGAACATTTGGTACGATGATGGCCCGAGGTGCAGTGCGTGACGTCGCTCGCGCTATGAAGTTCCCATACATGGTTGGTGACAAACTCTCTCGTCTTATCCCTCCCCCAAGACAAGGATTCCCAGTTTATATTGATGGCGCGATAGAGGAGGTGCCAGAGTTAAAAGAAATGTATCAGAGCGATCGTGATGCGGCCATAATATTAGATATGGCAAAAAAAGTGGAGGGCTGTGTACGTCACATCTCTGTTCATGCTGCAGGTACAGTCATATCCCCTGCTCCAATCTGGGAGTTCTCACCGATACAATATGATCCAAAAGGTGAAGGCAAACTCATCACTCAATATGACATGTATACAATTGAGGATGCGGGGCTACTCAAGTTCGACTTTTTGGGTATTCGTAATCTCTCAATACTTGGAACAGCCATTGATCTAGTAAAAGAAAAATACAACATAGATCTAGATATTGAGGAGATAGATCTGGAGGACAAGAAAACATTTGAAATGCTAGCACGTGGTGAGACTATGGGTCTGTTCCAACTTAACGGTAGCGGTATGACAAAGTTCCTAAAAGAGCTACGCCCTACTCGCATATACGACATCAATGCTATGGTGGCACTTTATCGTCCAGGACCGCTCGAGATGATACCTGAATACATCAAACGTAAGCACAATGCTGACCTGGTAGAATTCCTCGACCCACGTCTCGAGCAAATACTCGACCAATCCTTTGGAGTTATCGTGTACCAGGACGACGTGATGTTAATAGCCATACATCTCGCTGGATACAGCTGGCTGGAGGCTGATAAATTGCGTAAAGCCATGGGAAAGAAAATCCCAGCAGAGATGGCCGAACAAAAAGAAAAACTAATGAAGGGATTTGTAGAGCACGGACTGTCTAAAGCAAAGGCAGATGAATTGTGGACTCGCATCGAACCATTCGCGGCCTATGGATTCAACAAAGCCCACGCGGCTAGCTATGGGCGTGTTGCTTATCAGACAGCATTTATGAAGGCTAACTACCCATACGCATACATGACGGCCATATTAACTCATGAGTCTGGAAACATAGATACAATATCTGAGATTGTTGCCGAGTGTAAACGCATGGGTATCACTGTATTACCTCCGCATATCAATCATTCATTTGGTGGATTTGAAATTGTTAAAAATGAATTAGGAGAAGAGGAAATAAGATTCGGCCTCTATACTATTAAAAACTTGGGTGTAGAAATATCAGATGCCATCATCGCAGAGCGTGAGAAAAATGGACCTTATACATCATTTGAAAACTTTATAACACGTATCACACATAAAAATTTAAATAAAAAGTCCATCGAGGCATTAGCAATGTGTGGAGCACTAGACGACTTCGCAGAACGTAACGCTGTAATACAAAACATGGAGGCCATACTTGATTATCATCATCAATTAACAAAAGACAACGCCGGACAGGACTCACTATTTGGTATTATCGAGGCGCCAAAGTTCACATTACGCAAAGTCCCTCCCGCTGATAATACTACAAAATTAGAATGGGAAAAAGATTTACTCGGGCTATACATCTCTGGATTCCCACTTGATCCATGGAAAGAGAAAATACTCGCACGTGGAATAGACATCAGAACAATACAGGATGCTATAAAAGATAATACCGAGGTGACCATAGGAGTATTGATTGAGAGTGTAAAAGTCACTAAAACTAGAAAAGGTGACGCTATGGCGTTAATTGGTGTTCGGGATTACTCATCGGCATTTGAGATAGCAGTATTCCCGGAGAGTTATGAGAAATACAAATCACTAATCAAAAAAGACACCACAGTGATAATCAAAGGAAAAGTTGCGAGCCGCAACGGCGACAAGACATTGGTCCTAAACGAGATCAAGAAGTTGGAATAGACACTTGTCAAACTCTAAATATTGTTATAGTGTTTATACAGCTCAACAACCGAAAGGTTTGTCATGGACTCGAAACCCGCTGCTTCAAAACTCAAAGCCATGCTGGATTATCTAAAAGAGATACCCATTTGGCTCTTGGTCGTTGCTGTACTCGTTCTTCCAACACTCTGTTACTTCGCCTATTGCATGTTCAAAGGAAAAAGCTTCCTTGACAGTATTAACGAGGGTATCGATAAGGTCATTCACTAACGAACGGAGGAAACATGCCCAAAGCGTTCGAAAATATGTTCGCTGGACTCATCAAAATCCTACAAGCTTTTAGCTTCTTTGCTCTTATGATTTCGTATGTAGTATTTGGCAAAGAAGACCCTGACGAACTCGACGGTGACTAGATTGCATCCCCGATGCAAAACGCGCGAGCCCTTGGGCTCGCGCGTTTTCTTATTCTCAATTTTTAGTCTACGACTACTTTATCAAGTTTGTCCATGATTGCTAACACCTCTTTTGGATATGTTGCTACCACAGTACCGTTATAATAATAAAGCTTCTCTTCGTTTGTCTTACCTGCATAATAGTAAGCGGTCTTTTTGTTAGCACCACCTAGATTTTTTGCGATAGACTCGATAGCCTCATCATAATTAGCAAACTTGATTTTACATGATCCCCAACCGAATGGGTTATTGTAACAAGCATTCTTTCCACCTGACGACTCACGTATAGCGATCGCAGGTAGAAGTCTCCAGTCCAGACCATAATTCTCAGCTTCAAGAACGAATTTCATCGCTTTGTCTGAGAGTGGCATACTACGATCTTTATAATATTTTTCGATCTTGTCTGCCTTATCTTGTCTCATCTCCTCAATTGTTATCCCTACGTCGTTAGCGACAAGGTTATTATTAGGAGCTATATTTGTTTCAGTAGCTGGTAATGCAAACAAAGGGATGAATGCAAATACGGCACCGAATTTTTGTATATTTTTTAACATGATGTGGCAGTATTTAGCTCTGCCAACTTACTTGTCTACTTTTGGAACGAATGCTGGATATACTATCAAAGTATTACCCAACTTGCAACAAATATAACATATCCTATCCGTCTTGTCAAGTACTAACCCCTAAAATATACCGAAATACCCTTATTTTATATGGTTATTTGATGTATTTTGGCAAACGTGTTATTATAGTGAAATTCGGCCCTATCGTCTATCGGTTAGGACATATCCTTCTCAAGGATAGAAGCGCGGTTCGACTCCGCGTAGGGTCACA
>CAYQUK010000019.1:0-5217 GCA_964420875.1 uncultured Candidatus Saccharibacteria bacterium | reverse complement strand
GCTTCTGATGAGGTCCAGGTGATTGTTGCGCTACTGGTGGAGACGCTGCTTGAGACAGAGGTGATGAGGAGAGGGGTTGGGGCGTAGATGGCGGCGGAGTTTGCAAAAAGACCGGTTATATAAAAAGTTCCAGCACTGTCTCTGGCTATACCTAGTGGCCTTATGCCTTTGTCTGCCGTACTAAACTTTGAAACAAAATTACCATTACTATCGAATTTTTGTATACGCTGATTGTTATAATCAGCGACGTAAATATTTCCAGATGCGTCATGCTCTAAATAAGATAGATATGTGTAAAAGCTAAATTGTCCATCACCAGATCCCGCAGAACCAAATTTTGATATATAGTTACCATTTAAGTCAAACTTTTGTATGTTTGATAAAGAATCATTTCTTTGAGCAACATAAACATATCCTTGAGATGTTATGGTTATACCCATAGGTCTGTTGAATTGTCCGTCACCAGACCCAAAAGTTCCGAATTTAAACAAAAAGTTGCCAGCAGAATCAAAAACAGAAACCCTGTGATTCAGCTCCTCCACCACATACACATTATTAGTATTTAAATCTATAGCAATGTCAGCAGGATCGTTAAATTGTCCATCTGAAAAACCCAACGAACCAAATTGAAACAAAAAGTTGCCACTGCTATCATATTTTTGAACACGATCAGATCCTGGGTTAGAGATATAAACATCACCCTGCCCATCTATCTCTATTCCATTCATAGAGTTGTTATCTACAAACTGTCCGGCCCCATTACCCAATGAACCAAATTTTAGTATAAAGTTACCGTTACTATCAAATTTTTGGATGCGACTATTGCGGTCATCTGTTATGTAGATATTTTTATCAGAATCTATGGCTATGCCTATAGGCCAATCAAACTCCCCGTCAGAATTACCGGCAGAGCTATAAGATTTTATTAAATTGCCAGATGAGTCATACTTAACTAGTTTGTTAGAACTCTGGGCTGCAACATATACATTATTTTGAGTATCTACCGCAATGTCTCCGTATCCGTTTGATAAAGTTGAGAAGCTAGAGATGAAAGCATGTGTGGTAGATGAAAACTTTTGAACCCTATTATTATTAGCATCATTTACCAGTAAATCTCCATGACTGTCTATTACTAGGTTGTATGGGTAGTAAAACTGTCCATCCCCACTACCTTGTGTTCCAAATTTAGACAGGAAGGTATGTGTTGATGAAGCGAATTTTTGTATACGATGATGACAAGTGTCAGCTACGTATATATCATTATTAGGATCAAAAGTTATACCGTATGGACAAGAGAATTGTCCATCACCAGAACCAGAACCTCCAAACTTTTCTACATAGTTTCCATTTGTATCGAACACTTGTATGTCGTTACGATAGTAGTCAGATACATATATATAATTATTAACTGGATTAATAGCTACTGAGTCTGGGTATTGGAATTTACCGTTTCCATTCCCTGCGTCATATGAGCCGAATTCGAAAAGGAAGTTGCCGTTATTATCGAATTTGAGAACCTTTGAACAGCAATCTGTAGCGTAAATATTGTCTTGAGCGTCAATAGCGAGACGCTCGATGTATGACATCTCACCAGTAGATGTACCACTTTCTCCGAAAGACATCACAAAGTTATCATTTGCATCGTATTTAAATATAACAGTATTGTAAGCATTGCCAGCAGTGAAAAATTTATTACCACTACTATCTATGACTATAGCCTGTGGGTAGTCAAGATTCTGGACCCCTACCCTTGTTGGACCTGATATCGGCCCCCCTATCCATCTTTGGAATACAGGTGTTGTATCGGCCCCTGTTTTACTTATGTATACATAGCCAATAAAAACCAGTGTCGCAATGGCTAATAAAAAATACTTTATATATTGATATTTTACAGAAAACACTTTGTCACTCACCATATTCACAGTATATCAGAATATTTTTTAAGAACTACCTTGTAATACAAGCCATACTCTGACGGACACTATTTTTGGCGAGATCTACAACCTTAGCAACTAGTTTTTCTGGGTCACTATCAAAAACCACCAACGGGTTCTCTCTATTACTATTTTTGATAATGTTTTTGATAACTTCATCTGTTGGCCATTCACCCTCGAGTATTCCTATCGGTATCTCACTTTCCCAAGCAATAGTAAATTCATGTATAGTCCCTATTCTTCCACATCCTATTATCACGGCATCACTGGATTTTATCAACATCAAATCTCGCCCTGGATATCCAAAACCAGTGTAGACAATAAAATCCACATAGTCAGTTGGCAATTTGTATACATTAATATGTTCAAACTTTGAAGCGGCTGGAGAAAGACCAAAGGCTGACCCTCCTACTTCTTTAAAACCTTGAGAGACATACAGCGGGAACCCCGTGGTCGCCCCTGTTGCAATCTGTATCCCGTTTTTGGCTAACACCCTGCCTAGTTCCAAGCATCTCTGTATCACAGTTGGGCCACAATGTGCCACATCAGCTGCGCCAGAAATAGAAATTGTAATTTTATCTTGCATTATCAATCATAATAACACAGAGAAATGAGATGCTACATATCCAGCTCCACAGTATCTCCTGTATCTGGGACTGAGACCGGCACTCCATAATACTCATGTATGCGTTGAGCAAGAAAAGCTGAACTCTTTGGCTCACCCAGGACCACAAATACATTTTTTAAACTGTGAGCCGTAGACTCTACGAACTCTACCAAATGTTCCGAGTCTTTGTGCGCTGAGAATCCACCTATCATTATTATCTCCGCCTTTACATTTACCTCTTCACCCATTATATGCACCTGTTTGTGCCCATCTTGTAACAATCTACCAAGTGTCCCCGCAGCCTGATACCCCACCAACAG
Organism: uncultured Candidatus Saccharibacteria bacterium; assembly: GCA_964420875.1. Taxonomy (GTDB): domain Bacteria; phylum Patescibacteriota; class Minisyncoccia; order Phycocordibacterales; family UBA5272; genus JAUPVO01. The sequence continues at coordinate 2,356 of CAYQUK010000019.1, read as the reverse complement.
CAATATGGTGCGAGGGTCTCCAAGATAAGCCTTTTCATGATGCAGTATGCGTCCGCCATTGCTCATGCCACTTCCTGCTATTATTATTTTACTTCTGTTGTCGTGATTTATGGCTTTACTCTCATCTGTAGACGGTGTCTCGGTCAATCCTGGGAATTTGAATATGTCATCACCGGAACGTATTATCGCATCTACGTTTTTGTTAAAATAGTCCTCGTATTTTTTATATACCTGTGTGATCTTTATTCCTAGCGGAGCATCAACATACACCGGTACGCGGGGTATCTCATTTTTCTCCACCATTTCATTCAAATAATAAAGTAGCTCCTGGGTACGCTCAACACTAAATGCTGGTATCAATAAATTGCCACCTGAGGTTAATATTTTCTTAATAGCCTTTTTAAAGAGTTCTACTTTTTCTTCTTTATTCTCATGATTCCTGTCTCCGTAAACACTTTCCATTACGAGATAGTCTATTTTCTCTATTTTCTCTGTGTCACGAAGTAATGGTGATGGGGTGTTGCCGAGATCTCCAGTAAACAAAAGCTTTTTACCATTTAAAGTAAGCTCTATCATAGAACTACCGAGTATATGCCCAGAATCTAAAAATCTAATAGACACTACGCCTTCACTGGTCTGTACTGGTAAAACTTCATGATAAGGCATGGTGTGCCAGCTACGCATAGCCTCTATAACATCCGCCTCTTCGTACAAAGGCTTTGTTCCATTGTGCTCAGCCTCTTTTTTCAAAATAAACATCGAGTCTAACATTATGAGCTCGCCAATATCACGCGTTGGTGGTGTGCTGTATATTGGACCACTGTACCCCTCGTGAACAAGTTTTGGTATGCGCCCCACATGGTCGAGATGTCCATGAGTTATAAATAGTCCGTCTATTGTTTTGGGGTCATATATAAATGCCTCCAGGTTACAATCATCACAATATTTATTACCTTGATAGAGGCCACAATCAACTAGGAACTTTTTATCTCCTACTTCTATTAGAAAGTTAGACCCCGTTGGGCTCTTTGCTCCGCCTGCGAATGTGATTTTTACTTTTGCCATAACTTATAAGCTAATACTGCACCTATCATACCATTTATCATGTCAGTAAAGGTATCAAAATAGTCAGAAATGCTGTCATAGTCAATCACACCTCTCAAATACTCATATACCTCCCATATTGCTGCAACAACAACAACATATACAACAACATGAGTAAGGCTAATAAGACGAGATTTGTTTTGAATTTTTAATAAATTAATAGATAATCCTCCTATTAGTAATCCGCCTAGTAAGTGCATTGGAATATCCAGCCAAGGCAGCTCATAATATAAATTAGTTGGCACAAAAACATATTCTGAAACCATGAATGTTGCTCCTATTGCTAAAAGTAGCCAGAATATATTTTTCATATCAGAAAAGTATATCACAATTTAAAAGGCGACCGCTTGCGCGGTCGCCTTTTAAATTGTACCCCCTTCTCCTCTACTTGACGAATTTATGTCAAGTGGGCGAGAAACGGAGAACTCCGCAGAGTTATCACAATATTCTCATTGCCCAGAAAGAAGTTATCGAAAATAAAATTGAAAGAGGTACTGAGAACAGTATATTCCTATTCTAATATCCCGTCTAGATTGACATCGTAAAGCATAGCCTCACTAACTAATCTGTAGTTAACAATCTCATCTGCTGTGAACCAAATATTCACTTCTCTGTCATACGCACCCTCTCCGTCAGCTGGGTCAGTACAATGTATTAGATTGCGCATACCACGACTACCGTCTACGTCACATAGATAATATGTATCTAGTGCATAGTCTCCACGAATAGTTCCCGTGTCAGCTGTTGCTGGCTCTGTACTGCCCACTATTCTCTTTACAACAGCTCCAGACATGTTACCCTCGATAACCATTGATACAACTGGGCCACAAGTCATGAATGTAACCATGGCACGTATAATGTCCTTACCATACTCAATCGCTTCTTTCTCTATTGGTAAACCAAGTTTTGTTCTGTTCTCTACTATTCCTTGACCTTTTCTTGTGAACCAAGCGTCGTCTTTGTTGTAGTGAGACCAAACTTGCTCTTCTTTTGGCACATGCATTTTAAGGGCTACTATTTTGAGTCCTATTCTCTCAAATCTTTTTATAACATCACCAACAATACCACGCTGTACTGCGTCTGGTTTCAATATTATGAATGTTCTTTCTTTTTTTGGATGTGTTGGTTGCATATTTTTTGAGTGTTTTTTTAATTTTAACTTTTAAGATTATAGCATAAATACAAAGCGCCGGCTACGCCGGCGCTTTGTATTTATATATTTATACTATTTTATTTTTTATTCTGTAAACCA
>CAYQUK010000018.1:0-7010 GCA_964420875.1 uncultured Candidatus Saccharibacteria bacterium | reverse complement strand
GTTTGACAGGCTAGCAATTAGTGTTATTTTGTGTTACAATTGCGGGACATTTTAAAAATTATTTATCATACTATGCAACAAGAAATACGCAATATCGCAATCATCGCCCACGTGGACCACGGAAAGACAACCCTGACTGACGCCCTAATGAAGCAATGTGGTACAGGAGAGGAGGGGTACACGATGGACAGTAACGCACTAGAGCAGGAGCGCGGTATTACTATTTATGCGAAAAATACTTCGGTAGAGTACAAAGGTGTAAAGATAAATATTTTGGATACTCCAGGGCATGCTGACTTTGGATCTGAGGTGGAGCGTGTATTGCGTAGTATTGATTCAGTACTATTACTTGTTGATGCTCAAGAGGGGCCAATGCCACAGACAAGATTTGTTTTGAAGAAATCATTGGAGCTAGGGCTAAAGCCTATCGTTGTGATCAACAAAATTGACAAGCCAGCAGCAGACGCAAAGCGTGTGCATGATGAGGTGTTTGAACTTTTTATGGAGCTGGGTGCTAATGATGAGCAGTTAGATTTTGCAACTGTGTATGCTATTGGTAGACAAGGTGTTGCGATGAAAAATGAGACAGATGAAAAAGTGAATCTGGATCCATTGCTTGATGTTGTGCTAGAAAAGGTACCAAAGGCAACTGGAGATATAAATAATAAGTTCCGTGCTCAAGCTTTCAACCTTGCATATGATAACTTTCTTGGTCGTATGGCTACAGTACGTATCTATGATGGTAAAGTTAAAACAGGACAAACTGTGACAATCATAAAGCCTACAGGAGAGACTAGAACTGGTAAAGTAACAAAGATGTTCGCCTTCCGTGGTGTACAGCGTGTAGAGGTGGAGGAGGCAGTAGCTGGAGATATTGTAATGATAGCTGGATTTGCGGATATTTTTATCGGAGAGACTTTTGGAGAGGATGCAACAGTAGAACCTGTTAAAGCTATTAATGTTGATGAGCCTACTATTGCTCTGTACTTTCTCGTTAACGACTCACCATTTGCAGGACGTGAGGGTAAATTTGTAACTACTCGTCAGATCAGAGATAGACTTGAAAAAGAATTGGAGGTGAATGTGGGTATGCGCGTTAATTTTGACGGAGATAGATATGAGGTGTTTGGACGTGGTGAGATGCACATCTCAGTACTACTAGAGACTATGCGCCGCGAAGGTTTCGAATTACAAGTATCTCAACCAAAGGTTATTATACACACATTAGCAGATGGTAGTCGCGAAGAGCCATATGAGGAGCTGGTTATCGATGTACCAACAGAGCACAGCGGTATAGTAATGGAAAAACTTGGTAAGAGAAAAGGTATGATCACAGACATGAATGAAAAAGATGGCGTAACTCGTATCAAGGCTGAGATACCAACTCGCGGACTACTCGGATATCGTGGTGAATTCATAGTAGATACAAAAGGTCTAGGAATATTGTCAGCAAGATTTACAAAATTTGGACCATATGCCGGCAAGATTGATCGTCGTGATGTGGGTTCAATGACAAGTATGGAAACTGGTAAGGCCTTAGGGTTCTCACTTTGGAATCTGCAGGATCGTGGTGTCATGTATATTAACCCGGCTACTGAGGTGTATGAGGGTATGATTATCGGTAACACCTCAAAAGGTGAGGAGATGGTTGTTAACCCAACAAAAGGTAAACAGCTTTCAAATATGCGTTCATCAGGAGCTGACGAGGCTATCACTCTTGTTCCTCCATTTGAGATCACTATTGAACGTGGACTAGAAATTATGAACAGTGATGAGTATCTCGAGATAACTCCAAAGTCAGTGAGACTTCGCAAGCAACTCCTAACCGAGAGCGAGCGTGCAAAGAGTAACAGAAAGAAAGAAGACTAGAAATCTAAAAAGCACCCGCTTCGCGGGTGCTTTTTAGATTTCTTTATACAAAGCCCTTAATTTTTCCACACCACGGAAAACTTGTACCGATAAGGTCTTTTTAGATTGTCCTGTTATAATAGACATCTCTTCGAGAGATAGATCTTGTACATATCTCATGCGCAACACCTTTTGGTACTTTTCTGGCAATCTCGCTATCAGTAGTAATGCACTTTTGCCATCCATTATGCCTAATAATTTATCAGACTCACTTTCTTTTGGATCAAATCCTTTTTCGATGAGTGCATCGAGTGAGGTCGTTTTGTGTTTCCTGTATTCATCTATTATTAGGTTGTTGAGTATATGATACAAAAAGGCTTTCATTATGTGTACTTTGCCGCCCTTGGCTAGATACACCCAAGTTTTCATAAATGTCTCTTGTACTAGGTCTTCACCAGTCGCATGATTGCTTACTTTGAAGAATGCATGCCTATTGAGGCCTTTTTCAAAGTCGTGATGGGCAGTGTCTAGTATTTCCCTCTGTTTCTGTTGTTCTTCGGGTGTAATCATAATATATAGACGTAACAGGCTATTACAGATTACAGTCAGATTACAAGCTCATACTAGCATTGTTTGTAATATTTCTTTGTTTCGCACGACATATATTTATATGGCAACAAAAAACAAGAATTTAAAAGAAGAGATAATCAAATTATCAGAAGAGGAGATAGCTGCTCGTTTATGGTCTCAAAGTTGGACGTACGTTAAAACAGTGGTAGATATTGTTCGTGAACCGGTGTTGATATTAGACAAGGATTTACGCGTTATGGCTGCTAATGAGTCTTTTTATAAAACCTTTCAGGTGGAACCAAAAAATACTGAAAAGAAAATGGTCTATGATCTAGGTAACGGAGAATGGAATATTCCCGCACTCAAAAAGCTACTCGAGGAGATATTGCCATCACATTCATTCTTCAAGGGGTTTGAAGTGTCTCACGAGTTCCCATTCATTGGTCCAAAGGTGATGATATTGAACGCTCGCGAGATATATTTTGAGGAGGACGCAATATCTGATCAGTTCCCATCTATAATACTGCTCGCAATGGAGGACATCACCGAGATAATGTATATTGCCAAGACTTTTGCGAGTGCTACAGGGGGGTTGGAAGTTAAGCTCAGCACTGAAACAAAGAAGTTGCACTCACATATAGCTGATCTAGAAAAAGAGTTAAAGATTTTAAAGGCAAAGCTGTAGATTTAAAATACCAAACGTATTCTTACGTTTGGTATTTTTGTTCTCGCGTATCCGAGCGAGGTTGTATTGAAATGCACTCTGGCAGTTGGCACTGACTAGTTCGCTGGCCGCTCTTTCGCTAACACACACTACCCAGCGGATTTTGTCCTTGCTGCAGATTGCAACAATATGTATAGCCTTTGGGTGCATTTTTGCGACACGCTCAAGCTGTTTCTGGTTAGGGACGCAGTGGTCTAACATGGAGCATCCTTTCATCGAGTTGCTGTTAAAAGTGTAGCACGTTTGTATTTAATAAGGTATTTTGCAGTCCTCGAAACAGTGAGCATCGCGATTGAGTTTGTATATGCGATTTCTCCCGATAGATTCACTCTCGACAGCATTTACTGATTGTAGAACTTGTAAATGATGGGTGACGGTAGGTTGCTGGAGATTCATTTTTTCTGTTAATTCGCCAACAGTCATGCCGCCCTTTGTTTGTCCTAACATACAAACCAGATTGTATCTACTGCGTTCACCAACGACCTTAAAGCAGTCTGGACAGAGCTCTTTTTCTGTAGAGACGTCATTTGGAACCCATTCTGGTACAGGGTAAGTCTTTTCTTTTTCAGACTTTGCAGCACTTTTTTGATTTATCCCCAGGTGTTTTCTATTCATAGATGGTCATCTATATTATAATAAAAAGTATAGATACTTATCAATATAACACAAATAAAAAATGAAAACATTAACACCTGTGAATATCATTCCTAATTTTACAAAAATAATTAAACGCGACAGGACACAGACTGTATTTGATAAGGAAAAAATAGTGCGAGCCGTTACAAAAGCAGGGCGTGCAACAAAAGAGTTTGATGAAAATATTGCCAGAGAATTAACAGAAAAAGTTATCAACTATTTAAATGGTGTGGTACATGATGATGTCGTTCAGATAGAGCAAGTTCAGGATGCTGTAGAGCACATACTCATGACTTCACGTTTCAAGGTGACAGCAAAGGCGTATATATTGTATCGTGAACAACACGCAGAAATGAGAAGCTTTGCTACAATGTCGTCTCTCGGACTCGTTGATAACTATCTAGATAAGTTAGATTGGCAGGTAAAAGAAAACAGTAATATGGGCTACTCGCTACAAGGACTGAATAATTATATTTTTTCAGAAGTCAGTAAAACTTATTGGCTCAACAAAATATATCCACAAGAGATACGCAGCGCATATGAAAATGGAGACATACATATACACGACCTTGGGACGCTTTCTATATATTGCGTTGGTTGGGATTTGATGGATTTATTGATTACGGGGTTTAAAGGCGTGAGTGATAAAATAGAGTCAGCACCAGCTAAACATTTTCGTACAGCTCTTGGTCAAGTGGTGAATTTTATGTACACCCTCCAAGGTGAAGCAGCAGGTGCGATAGCTTTTTCAAACTTTGATACATTATTGTCACCATTTATTCGTTATGATAATTTGACTCAAAAAGAAGTAAAGCAGGCTCTGCAAGAGTTTGTATTTAATATGAATGTGCCTACTCGTGTTGGTTTTCAGACACCTTTTTCAAATATAACATTAGATCTCAATCCATCTGTTAATTTTAAAGATATGCCGGTTGTAATAGGTGGCAAGCAGCAAAAGGAGTTATATGGTGAGTTTCAAACAGAGATGGATATGTTCAACGAGGCCTTTTTTGAAGTCATGATGGAGGGGGACTCGGCAGGGCGCGTGTTCTCATTTCCAATACCTACAGTTAATATAACAAAAGAGTTTGATTGGACTAATCCAAAATTAAAAGGACTATGGGAGATAACAGCAAAATATGGCATACCATATTTTAGTAACTTTGTGACTTCAGATATGAAGCCAGAAGATACTCGCTCTATGTGTTGCAGATTGCGTCTTGATTTGGAGGAATTAGACAGACGTGGAGGTGGACTGTTTGGCGCTAATGCATTAACTGGTTCCGTCGGTGTGGTGACTGTCAATCTCCCTCGTATCGCATACATAGCTAAAACAAAAAACAAAAATTCTTTGGACGAGGCAAAAAAAGAATTCTTTTTAAAGCTTGATGCCCAGATGGATATAGCAAAGGAAAGCCTAGAGATAAAAAGAAAACTTCTTGAAAAATTAACAGATGCAAATCTTTATCCATACACAAAGTTTTATTTGAGAAATATTAAAAATGGTTTTGGTCAGTACTGGAAAAATCATTTTTCAACGATAGGGTTAATAGGTATGAATGAGGTTACTCTTAATCTTTTTGGTCAAAGCATAGGTACAGAAGAAGGGAGAAAGTTTGCCGCAGAAGTCCTGGATCATATGCGTAACAGACTAATAGGGTATCAAAAAGAGACTGGTAATCTTTATAATCTGGAGGCCACACCAGCTGAAGGTACATCTTTCCGCCTTGCTCTGCGCGATAAGAAAATGTACCCAGAGATATTGGTTGCCAATGAGGATGTTTATAAAAAAGGAGCAAAGCCATTCTATACCAACTCATCGCATCTACCAGTCAACTATACAAATGACATAGTCGAGACACTCGACATACAGGATAGTCTGCAAACAAAATACACAGGGGGTACAGTGATACATCTATTTCTAGGAGAGAGGCTGGCTGATTATCAGTCAGTACCAAATCTGGTAAAGAAAATATGTGAAAATTATAAGTTGCCATATTTTACTATTACTCCGACATTTAGTGTATGTAGAGAGCATGGATATATAGCCGGTGAGCATTTTAAATGCAACTCTTGCCATGCCGTTTGTGAGGTTTATTCGCGTATCGTCGGATATTTGCGCCCAGTCAGCCAATGGAATGAAGGTAAACAAGCTGAATACGATATCAGGGAAATGTACTCACCAGAAACTGCTCCAAATAGTTTGGAAGTATTCAATGTTCCACAAATAGTCTCATAATATGTTTTTTGGAGGCTTTGAAAAGTTCACATTGATAGATTATCCTGGCAAGACCGCATGCATGGTTTACACCACAGGTTGCCCATTTCGATGTCCTTATTGTCACAATCCAGAATTGGTCAATAATACATGTAAAATAAAAATCGATGAAAAAGAAGTGTTAGATTTTCTTTCAAAGAGAAAGAATATGTTGGACGGTATTGTTATAACTGGTGGTGAGCCGAGTATGCACGGTGAAAAGTTAATTGAGTTTATGAGAAAGGTTAAGGTTTTAGGTTTCCAAATAAAGCTAGACACAAATGGTGTGGATCCAAAGTTCTTACAAAAAGCTATAGATGAAAAGCTTGTGGACTATATCGCCATGGATATAAAGGCACCAGTTATCAAATACATGCAATCAGTTGGGCGTTCAGTAGACGTAGATGCTATTCGAAAAAGTATTCAGATTATTAAAAACAGTGGTGTCGATTATGAATTTAGAACGACCATAGTCAGATCAATGTTGTCATCTCAAGATTTGGAGCAAATAGGTATAGAGATAGCTGGTGCAAAGAGATATTTTTTGCAAAAGTTTGTACCGACTAAAGTTCTCAGTCCTCAATTTATAAAAAAGTCTACATATACAGATGATGAATTTATAGATATAAAGTCTAGACTGGAAAAATATGTTGAGTTTTGTGGGATAAGATAAATATGCAAAACGATATCATTGAATACAAAATAGTGAATATAAAAAAAGAAACAGAAGATATTTTTACTCTGACTCTATTCTTGGGTGATAGTGTACAGACTTATATGTCTGGACAAATCATCACAATTTACTTTCCAGAGTTAGATAAAAATAAGGGGAGAGAATACAGTATATCCAGTGCACCAAGTGAAGGGAAATTAAATGTGACAGTAAAGAGAGTCGGTGCTTTTTCTGAAATGATTACTAGCAAAAAAGTAGGAGATATTTTGCTCGGATCATTGCCTTACGGATATTTTTACTCT
>CAYQUK010000017.1:0-8963 GCA_964420875.1 uncultured Candidatus Saccharibacteria bacterium | reverse complement strand
TCTTGAAAACAGACGACTGTCAAAGGTCCGTGAGTTCGAATCTCACCACTTCCGCAAAATTGTTTTAAGTTGTATCCTGTGTTTGTATGGCTATCAAAAAAGTAATAGTAAACGACAAGATGCAAAAAGGCTATGAATACATTCTCTCAGAAAAAATGGGAGAAAATTTTGATAGCAATTTTCGTCCAGACTTAACACCAAAGGAAATGTTGGAGCTGGGTGTGTTTGGTGGTAAATACATGACAGACTGCAGAGATGAGTTCCCAAAAGACTGGTATACAAACGCAAAGCTAAATAGTGAAAAGTATGACAAGAATTTAAATTATTTTAAAATTAAAGCTAGTCAAAGTTTGCAAATCTGGATAGACAAAGGCTGGATACATAGTGACGACCCGAGGGGTTGGTTCCAATGGTATTGCAGATATTATTTGGGTCGCAGGCACGCGGACGATGAGAGACAGGTCAAGAGATGGATGGCGATGAGGAGGCATATAATTTGGCTGCAAGGGGCGTGCAGAATAGGGGATGTGTTCTGCCGTCCGAGACAGAGACAGGCATTGCTCCACTGGGCATATGACAGCAGGAGGTTATAAAAAAGGCCCACGAAGCGGGCCTTTTTTATTTGCGTCTTTTATTCTTATTTTTTTATTGTGTTGTATTTTTGTTTATGATTTTTTTGAAGTGACCAGTCTTCATGTTTTTACCTTCATGTTCGCCTTCTCTATGATCTGCCATTTTGGTTAGCATTTTATCAGCTTGTGCTTGTGTTATTTTTCCACTCGCTACATCTTCTGCCAATTTTGTTTTCATTGATTGCAGATGCAATGCATGCATTGCTGTCATTACTGTTGTCTTGTCTTTGCCTGCTGCTGTTATTATGTCATCAGGCTTTGTTCCGGCATCTAGTTTTGCTTTTACATCAGCCGTTGTCATTCCTAACGCTGCCGCTAGATCAGATGAGAGCTGTGTGTTATCTCTCGGGCCATAATGTCCACGTTTCCCCGTTTTTACTACTCCACTAGTTGCTGTATCGCTGGCTGCGAACGTTGTCCCTGTTAGAGCGCTAACTCCAACTGCTGACATCATTGCGAATGCTGCTATTTTCTTTGTATTCATATTTTTTGTTTGGGTTATTTTTTATCTCTATAAGGCGTCCCTTATGCCTATTACTACAACAGCTAATTTAAAATATTTCATCTCAAATGTATCTTGTGATAAAATATAAAGAATGAAATATCTTGGTATTGATTTTGGTTCTAAAAAGGTTGGTTACGCGGAGAGTGATGATGACGGAGTTTTGGCCTTCCCAATGATGATAGCCGAGAACAACAAAGCATTATTAGCTGACACATTAGAGATTATAAGAGCCTTAAAAATACACACCGTTGTAATAGGGGAAAGTCTCGATGGTAAGGGTAAGCCAAACCCAATAGCAAAAGCAGCCAGGGAGTTTGGTATACAACTTGAGGACTCTTGTGATGTTAAGGTGGTATTTGAAAAAGAGTGGTATACGACAGCAGAGGCCCGCAAGCAGCCAGAGGCTAATGATAATGTTGATGATGCAGCGGCAGCCCTCATACTACAAAGATATCTAGACAAGGTTAACCCAAAGAAATATGCAGAAGAGGAAGTGGAGGGTGAAGATGATGAAGAATAATATGCAAGAAGAAACAAAAACAGAAGTAAAAGAAGTAATAGCAGAAAACAAATACATCAGTATTGACGACTTTGCAAAAGTTGAAATAAAGCTCGGCACAATAATGTCAGCAGAGGTGATAGAGGGCAGTGAAAAGCTTTATAAATTAAGTGTGGATTTTGGTGAAGAGAAAACGCGAACAGTATTTTCAGGTATTAGAAAATTCGTAACTACTGAGGATCTGATTGGAAAGCAATTGCCTTTTGTTACAAACTTAGAGCCGAGAAAAATGATGGGGGAGTACAGTGAGGCTATGATATTGGCAGCAAGTGAGGGTGAGATGCTCGCATTACTAACACCGACACAAAAGCTTTCAAACGGTGTTAAACTACGTTAATAGCGTATGAAAATAAAAGTCACAGACAGCCAGATATTTGCAGTTAACAGAGCTGGTAAAGAAAGTGTTTTTAATTACGGCTCAACTCAGATTGATGAGGTCGGATTCCAAGCGGTAGACAATTTGATAGATGCCCTAGTAAAAGACATAGCAGAGGACGAAGAGGTTTTTGTTGAGTCAAAAGAAAATGACGTAGCAGCAAAAATGATAAGCAGAAAAATGGAAGATAAAATCAAAAGATCTGTCACCTTGATCTCAGTTCGAGATTAATTATTTCAGTTGTCTGTATATATGTGTTGTTGCGAATACGAGTACGCCAGAGAATATTATTCCAGGGATAATGAGTAGCAACAGACCTACCAACATTAGGACCAGAGATACAAAGTAAAAACTTAAAAGCTTGATTATGTGTCCACGAGACATTTTCCAACTAGATTTTATCGAGTCTATTACACCAATATTGTCGTCCAGCATTATATAGATAGCAAACATCAATCTAGCATTGAGATATATACCAACTAGCAATATCAACACACCTGCCGATATATCATAGACACTGAGACCGTATGTACCAGATAGGGCAGAGACCAGCATCATTGCTAGCGGGACAAGAAAAACTAAAAAGCAGAATGCCAGTATGATATTCAGTCCTATGTATTTGAGGCCATCTTTCAGGCTGTCTGAATGCCATTTGAATGCAGACGTAGGAGCAACAGAGTGTTTGTCATATATTTTGAACACCCCCTTTATCATATTTACTGTCAACCATATAGAAACAAGAGATAGAGGCAATGTTATGAGGACAGTCGCAGGGTTGTCTATCTTATCAAAAGCGCTACTTATAGACCCTACAAATATCATGGCTGCCGCAGCTACTACCACAAATTGCCAACCTGATTTCAGTCTGTCCCAGCCCACCTTATATGATTCTTTTATTGAAAATGTTTTCATGGTTAAAGTATAACACCATATTGTTTGTGGTCACAAATAACTTTCTGACGAAAGTTTTCATGATCCCGGCTCGCTATTTTTGCCTTTCGTTACACTCAAACAAAAATATACCTCCGCCAGACACAAACTAAAAATCAAAAGCAGTTTTGATTTTTTAACGTTTGTGTCCCCGCTAGGAATCGAACCTAGATCTAAAGCTTAGAAGGCTTTCGTTCTATCCATTGAACTACGGGGACAATGGAATAGACTATACTCTAGCATATTTAATTAAATAATCTAAGTCTTTTGTTGTGATATAATTAAAAAACATGAAGAATGAAAGTTTTAATATTGAGCAGGCAGACATGGCTCCGGATGATGTTTTAGAATATAAACCTAAGCCAGTAATGGTTCATTACAGTGACAAATTTTCCTCACCTGAAGGCAAGAGCAAAGTTAGAGAATATTTAAGATTTGCCGGGCAGGTCGTTGGTAACAGAGACCTTTTTTTAGGAGAGGGAGGGGCCGCAAAAGTTTTTGATGCAGAGGATGGGACTTGTATTAAAATTTCAAAAAATAGACATAAAGAAGTAGGCCACCATTACAATCTTGGAAATTCACCAGAAAAAGAGTTTGATTTTATGGAAAGGCTGCATGGTTTTGAAAGAGCTGGATGCAGGAGTCCAATAGGAGAGGTTTGTATTGAGGTTGGGGATGCGGCACTGATAGTAATGGAAAAGCTAGACGCTGTTAATCTTCAGCTCGTTTTTAATGGTCAAGAAGAATTGCCAGAAGGTTTTGATTTCGAAGCTTTTTACAACTCTCTCGATGGATATATAGGATCTTTACATTCTGAGATGGGTGTCGCCCATAATGATCTGTTCCCTCGTAATGTAATGATAGACAAAACAACAGGTATGCCATACGTTATAGATTTTGGTAGATCTGTTGTTGTGGATGCGACAGCTATTCAAAAAAGCCCTGCAGTAAATAGTGACTGGGATAATTTTGATTCAATATTCGAAGGGCTAGAAAAATATAGAAACAATAAAGTTGAAGTTAAAAAAGAAGTCTATCAATCTGGTGTAGCACATCTAACATTTACGGAAGACATAAAAGTTTTCTATTCAAGAAAGCTTTTGCAAATAGCAGAGAGTTTACTATCACAAAATATTTCTTTCGCTCAAGGAAAAGTGGAAGTAGAGAAAGTTGGTAATATGACCATATTCCTATCTGATTCCCAAGATGATTTGAGTTATGCGCAAAAAGTTGAGTACAAAGGAAATACTTTTTATATAGGTAAGTTGATCAAGGGTAACAAATAATTCGGTGGGGGATACAGGAGTCGAACCTGTGACCTTCGCAGTGTAAATGCGCTGCTCTACCAACTGAGCTAATCCCCCAAATCTGTGCTAGTATAATACAGTATTTATGTTAAAGAATCAACTAGCTAAAATATTTAAGTCTGCCGCAAAAGAGCCATTTGAAAAGCTTTATGAGGACGACAATATATTCATAATCAACAAACCATCTGGAATAATGGTCCACGGCGACGGTCGCAGCGAGGAGAAAACCATCGCTGATATTGTGCGTGAGGTATATCCAGAGATAGTTGGTGTAGGTGAGGATGACAGACCAGGAATAGTGCACAGACTAGACAAGGATACTACCGGAGTAATGGTCATATGTAAAAATGAGGAAGCCTTTAAAAAGATGAAGAATAAGTTCAAAGAGCATCAAGTGAGAAAGGTATACAGGGCCATAGTGGAAGGGAATATCAAAAATGACACAGGTGTTATCGACACTCCAATAGCTAGGGCAAAGAGTGACTTTAGAAAGAAAAGCGCAGTAGATCCATACAGCCAGGACCATCGCGGAGAAGAGAGGGATGCGCTGACTAGATACAAGGTCCTAGAGAGGTCCCCGGACAAGAAATTCACATTAATAGAGATATATCCATTAACCGGACGCACTCATCAGATACGCGTACATATGCGTAGCATTAGACATCCGATAATAGGGGATGAACTGTACGGGTCTAAAAACAGCCTAGAGTATGCTGGTCGTACTATGTTGCATGCATTACGCATCGAATTTACCCTTAGAAGTAAAGACATAAAAGTCGAAGCGCCTATACCAAAAGACATGTCAGACTGTCTTGATAAGCTTTTTAAAATGTGTTAGGATACTGTGTACTATGAATACTATTCCAGAAACTCTAAAAGACCGCGCAAGCATCGAATTTGCAAGTGGTGACACAGTACGTGTGTGGAGTAAACTAAAAGACAATGATGGCAAGGTCCGTCTTCAGGCCTTTGAAGGTCTAGTTCTAGCTCGTAAACACGGATGTGAGGCTGGGGCGACATTTACAATACGCAAAGTAGCATCAGGTGTTGGTGTTGAGCGTATATTCCCACTTTTCTCAATGAATATAGACAAGATAGAGGTAGTGAGACATGCGAGGACAAGACGTTCTAAACTTTACTATGTGCGTGACAAGGCTATTCGTGATGTACGCCGCCGCATGAAAGTAGACAACAAGCGTGACAATGTTAAGGGTGTAGAGGTCATGCCAGTAGGCGCAGAGGAGATCGTCTCAGCTGAGGCGTAAAATGCCCAGGTGGCGAAATTGGTAGACGCACTACCTTGAGGTGGTAGCGAGGCAACTCGTGCTGGTTCAAATCCAGTCTTGGGCACCAAAAATAAAAACTGCATTTCAATGCAGTTTTTATTTTGCCCACCCACTTCAAAAAGTCATAGATTTATGTTAGAGTAAAGCCCTGATTAGATCAGAGATGGTGGCTATAGTGTAATGGTTAGCACGCGGGCTTGTGGAGCCCTCAGTTCGGGTTCGAGTCCCGATAGCCACACCAAAAAAGTGTCATGTTATAACACCTTAAGGTGTTATATACAGTATGAATATTTTAAAAGTTAAATGGGTCATACTGGCTCTCATATTTGTTGCTGCAATAGCAACAGTGGCTGTTAGTTATGAATACAGAGACAAAGTGGCAGAAAATACCAAGCCTGCCCCAGTGGTTGTGGCCACGACCACACCAGACACTATAAAATACACACCTTATGGCAAGGTTATCTTGAAGGTTGGCGAGACTGTGAAATTTTCAGATAGCAGTGTAAAACTTACTAGGGTGTTTGATGACAGCAGATGTCCAACAGGGGTGACATGTATATGGGCTGGCACAGTAAATATTGAGGTGGAGATTTTTGATGGATCTGTAACAACAAAACAAGTTATCAATCTAGGTAAATCAGTTAAAACAAAAAATCAAAACATAAGCTTTGTATCTGCGACGCCATATCCAAAACAAGATGTATCAGTATTAGAAAAGGACTATGTTATAACACTAGAGGTTTTAAAAATATCTGACACAGTTGCACAGCAGCCAATTGTAGGTAAATGTTATGTTGGAGGATGTTCTAGCGAGGTGTGTTCAGACAGGCCTGATGTGGTGTCTACTTGTATATATAGACCAGACTATGGGTGTTATCAAAAAGCAAAATGTGAGAGACAGACAGATGGTAAATGTGGCTGGACAAAAACAGAAGAGCTGAAAGTCTGCCTCCAAACTGCTACAATGTAGCAAATGAAAACCATATTGGTGGATGCGGTGAATACGCTAGTGATAAAAGATGAAGGTATATACAAGCCTATTTTTGATCTGCTCGAGACTTATCCAAATGAGAAGATAATCTTGACCAATGCTAACGATGAGCAGCTAGATACTTTTAACTTTCTCAATTGGCCTTATAAGTTTTTCACATTAAAACACAATCCTGATAAGGTTGAACCAGAGTATTTTCACAAGATGCTCCGACTGTTGGATCTAAAAAAAGAGGACGTCATATATTTTGAACACAGTCCCAAGGCCGTTGAGTCAGCTAGGTCAGTTGGCATAGTCACATATCATTACGATTATCAGAAAAAAGATGTGAAGGCATTGAAAAGCTTCCTCGATGACAACTTGTCAGTATTTACGACATATATACTCGAGTGTGCTGACAGTACATTATATGTAGGTAGCACTAACAATATGGCAAAGAGACTACATGAGCATAACAACTCTAAAAACGGGGCTCACTATACGAAAATCAGGAGGCCTGTAAAGCTAGTTTACTCTGAAGAGTCTGAAACATTAAAAGAGGCGAGGGCGAGAGAGTTGAAACTAAAAGCATTGAGCAGGAAAGAAAAGTTGGCGCTGGTCACAAAACAGTCTTGATATATATTTAGGGTGAGGTAAACTAGGAATATGACAACAGATACCATCAAAGACGTTCTAGGTAGAATAATTTCTATCAACAAAAACCTAACCGAGGAGTCACTGCGCAATTTGCTCGTAGCTAGTGGTTGGGAAAATGCTGATATCGAAGAGGGTGTAAAGGTTTTCCATGATTATGTCGGTGATACAAAATTGCCTCCCAGTGGGGAAGAGGTAAGGGTGGCAGATCTTAAAATTCCTACACAAGAGAGTTCTGTTGAAATTACTCCCAACGTCTCTGCGTCTGGTATATCTATGAACACTGTAGAGAGGCCAATATCTGAAACAGTAACTGTAGAAGAAAAGTCTGTGACAACAGAGACCTCTGTCCCGGTGTATACTCCAGCTCCAGCGCCATTTTTTCAAACAGAGGAACATCACGAGACCTCAGCATCTGCAGGTGAGGCTAGACCATGGGCATTGATTGTAATTGATTCGGTGTTATTCTTGGTTGCCCTCGGATTGCTTATATATATACTCACTAACTAAAAATAAAAGGCGGCCGCTATACGCGGCCGCCTTTTATTTTGTATTAGACACCTAGGAACTCTAGAACTTTTTCATTGATCAAAACCTGCTCAGCGTATACTCTGACATTTTTCTCGTCAGCATCCTTATATTGAGTCAGTATTTTTACAGTCTCAGCATCTATCTCCTCTGCTGTTGGTTTGATATTTTCTTTGTTGGCAATATCAAATATCATCAGCTGTATCTTTGCACGTTTCTCGCCTGGCTCGCGCAGGTCATTACGCATTTCCTCTTCAGTCTTTTTAATGTGTACTAAATAGTCTGCGAATGTTCCACCAAACTTTTCTATGTCTTGTTTGGTCTGAGAATACAGTCTATCTATTTCGCCTTCTACTAATGTTTTTGGCATCTCACCTTTTGTCTCAGAGACAAGCTTTTCAAGCAGGGCACTACGCAATTTTTCTTTTTCTATTTGAGTCTTTTCTAACAATGTATTTTCACGGACTTTTGTTTTCAGTATCTCGAGAGTCGCAAACTCTTCACCAAACGACTGTGCAAACTCGTCATTTAGTTCAGGTAATACATCTTCACTTGTGACCTCTTTTGTCTCTTCATTAACGGTCTCTTTCTTTGTGGCACGCATTTTGCGTAGGTCAGTCAGTATTTTGTCCATGTCCTCATCTGTCACCGTTACCTCTGTCTTACCCTTAACCACTTCTTTGGCTATAGCTTTGTAGTCGGGGAGTGTCAGCTCTGGCATAACATCAACATGAGCATGGTACACAAAGTCCTCACCTTTCGCGATTTTGACAACGTGTATGTGTGGGTGAGAGATAATTTTTATCTTGTTCTCCATTATTACAACAGGGTATGTCTCGTTAATAGCCAGATCGCTCATGGCCTCGAGTATTGTCATCTCGCCATATTTCTCTATTACCATGTTTTCTGGTGCCATACCTTTTCGGAATCCTGGCATCTCCACCATGTCTTGGATTTTCTTAAATCCCTTGTCCCAGTATTTGTGAAAATCAGCCCAAGGTATAGTAACCTCGATTTCAACTTGTGACCCCTCTTCCTTATTTATTTTTGCTTTCATATAGTTCAATTGCTTCTTTTATAATCTCTGCTGCTTTTTTCTCGTCATATACACCTTTTATCTCAACTGTTTTGTTTTGTAACATCTTATATGTTTCCATAAAATGTTGCACCTCTTTTATAAAGTGAGATGGTGTTGATTTCATGTCCACGATATCTT
>CAYQUK010000016.1:8125-9421 GCA_964420875.1 uncultured Candidatus Saccharibacteria bacterium | reverse complement strand
TCAAATGCCACACCGAGCGGTATCATCACTGTCTGCCCAGGCATCACAACATGCTGCCCACAAGCGTAGAGGTCTATGCCCGCATCATCATGATGAGCGCGAGTTGGCACACGTGTATCATCTCGCAATTTCTTTATCAAGACCTTCATATAGTTATCAGTATAGATTATTAAATACAAAAAGAAAAACGGCACCCTCGGGTGCCGTTTACGACGTTAGTCGCGTGCATGGTTGACACCAACTGGGTCATAACCATTTAACTCGATCCACTTCTGGAGGAAAGGAGAGGAGTACTTCACAACTTTGACCTTCATCCTTATCAGGTACTCAGTCACGAACTCTTCTCGTCCGTACTCCCACAGATAGTAAACCACCTTAATGCCTTTGTTGACGATCTGCTTCGCGCAAGCATTGCAAGGATGCAAAGTAACCATCATCCTGACATCGCTGTAGAGCTTTGTGTCAGTTTGACAGTTTTCCATGGCGTTCAGTTCGGCGTGCGACCCACGGCAGAACCCTTGCCCCTGTTTCAATTCGCCATCAACATCACGTGCGCAACCAACCATTCGTGGGTCGTCATCACCCCTTGCTGGGCCATTGTACCCATCGGAGATGAAATAGTGATTGCCGTCGTGTACATGGAATATCCTGGCCCCGACTTCATAAAACATGCATGTCGGTCGTTGAGAAATGATTATCGCCTGCTGCGCTTCAATGTCTAGTCGACTTGGCCTGACATAATCAGGCTTAAGTTTATCTGGAAACATTTTCGCAAGAACGCTAGGGTGGGTGCCGGGCACCCACAATAAAGGGACTCCCTTATCTGACATGGCTACCTTTCCGCTCTTTAAAAGAGCAATTAAAAAACCTGTCAAAACTCTAACATAAAATAAAAAACTCTGCGAATGCAGAGTTTTTTATTTTATTGGTTTAATTCGTAACCTCGATACCCATTGAGCGAGCAGATCCGGCTAGGATTTTAACTGCTTGGTCAACTGTATTTGCTGTTAGATCTTTCATTTTTACCTCGGCTATCTTTGCTAGCTCGGCCTTTGATATCTTTCCAGCCTTTACAGTTCCTGGTTTCTGGCTACCGCTTTTTAGTCCTGCGGCTGCCTTTATCATACTTGTTGCGGTTGGAGATTTTACAACAAAGTCATAAGTCCTGTCCTCGTAAGCATAAATCTTGCAAGAAAGGAGTCCTGACATGTCTTTTGTGGCATCGTTGAACTTTTTAGTAAAGTCAGCGATGTTTACTCCAGCCTGTCCAAGGGCGGGACCAAGTGGTGGTGCAGG
>CAYQUK010000016.1:7098-8115 GCA_964420875.1 uncultured Candidatus Saccharibacteria bacterium | reverse complement strand
GGCATTGCCTTACCAGCCATTATTTGTACTTTTACGTATTTTGTTACTTTTTTATCAGCCATTTTGTTGTTTTTATTCTCAATAAAGGTAAGTTTTTATTGAAGTTGTTTTTGTTGAAGCCCCTGTATAATACATTAAATCTTCTTTACTTGCAAGAAGTCTAGCTCTACTGGGGTCTCACGCCCAAACATATTAACCAGCACGCGAAGCTTGCCACGAACACGATCTACATCATCCACCTTACCCTCAAAGTCCTTGAACGGACCGTCAGATATGTGCACCATCTCTCCAGCAACTATCTCGACATCGTGAATCGGTGTTGAGTTGTTCATCTTGCCCAATAATTGATCTATCTCTTTTTGAGTCAAAGCAACAGGAGTGTTACCAGCTCCTACGAATCCAGTCACACGTGGTGTGTTACGAATAGCGTACCAAGTCTCATCATCCACTATCATATCCACGAGTACATATCCTGGATATACCTTTTCCTCTACCTCTACACGTTTACCTGCTTTTACTTTGATTTTCTTTTCTGTCGGAACCACAACGTTAAATATGCGATCATTAAGATCGAGCGAGTCCATACGTTGGCGCAAGTTACGCTCTACGGCATTCTCATACCCACTATATGTATGTACTGCATACCAGTTTCTATCTCCTGTTATTTCTTGTTTAGCCATATATTATTTTACTAACATCTTTGCTAATAGCTCACGCAAACCGAAATCCACACCACCCAAGAAGGCTGACATGAACACTGATATAACCAGTACCGCTATTGAACTCGCAATAACTGCACGTCTAGTAGGCCACTTCACAAATTGCATCTCACTTAGAACTTCGTTTATAAATTTCATATTTAAATTGTACTCTTTTTTGTTAGTAAATCAAAACACCCTTGCGGGTGATTTGAATATATATTAACACACTATCCACCGTTTGGCTACTTTATCTCAAAAGTAATAGTTACGTTTGAATTGATCTCATTTGTCCCCGGATCAAGACTTGGAGCAGCAG
>CAYQUK010000016.1:0-7088 GCA_964420875.1 uncultured Candidatus Saccharibacteria bacterium | reverse complement strand
TACCTTTACGGCGTCCATAGACATACTCATAACCCCCTCTCTTGCCATATATGGCATATAGCCACCATTACCATTCTCAGAGAATGAGACAATGCGCACAAGATCAACACCTAGTTGATCAGCCAATTTCTCAGCTTTTGCTTTTGCATCATTGATGGCCTCTTCTCTGGCCTCCTCATTGAGTGCAGTCATATCGTCAACAGTAAAGTCTGGACCAGATACCTCATTGATACTCGCGGCAGCAACAGCCTCAAGCACTTTGCCGGCGTTATCTATGTCTCTCACCTTTATCTCTGTTGTCTGTACAGCATCGTATCCATCTATCATCATTTTTCCATTTGTTGGATAGTAATATCTCGGCTGAGTTGTATAGCTGAGAGTCTTGATGTCTTTTTCTGCAACACCCATGGCTGTGATAGCCGTCTTTGCAGCTGTCCATTTTTTAACAGCTTTTTCTTGTGCCTCTTTTGCAGTCTTTGCATTCTCACGCACTGTTACAACTATCTTTGCTATATCAGGCGTAGCGTCCACCTTACCCTCACCACTAATAGTAATAGTATTTTGTGGTGCGAGTCCAATGTATTTCAAAGTTTTAAACTCTGAGTATGCATACACAGCTGCTAATATTGATAATATAATTAGGAATACTCCTAACATTTTGTAAACATTTGTTAATTCTTTTGACATATATACAGTATATCAGCTGTGCCCTAACGTACAAGCTCGCAAGTCTTATCATTTGGCTCTAAACGACAATATGCGGCAAAATTTTCTAAAGCTTTTTCTTTTGCGCTGTCTATACCTAGTGCATTTGCTATTTCATATACATATCCCAGATTGAGATATGACTCTGCATTACCGCCAAGAGCAACATCTTCTCCTATTTTTATCGCATCATAAACAGACGATAACAGTCTGGCCTCGTCACCCCCGTTGTCTATCATCAACCTTATCTCTATCAATCTGTCACGCATATCTCTATTTTTGCTTTCTATTTGTGTTTCGGTTTTGTTGATTTGGTTTTCATTATTAGCAGACTTTTTGATACCGTGAAAAAACCCTGATAATAGGACGCAAAATAGCAGCGCACTCGCCACAAATATCTTTAGCTTGTTCCCATTTTTAAAAAATAGTCCTGATCCTATAAATATAAAAAGTAAAAATGTGACGGCAGCTATTTTAATATAAACAAAAGAGAAAAGTGTAGTGAGGGCAAATAACCACGACAACAATCTGGCCATCATAAGTTTACTTGAAAAAATCTACAACCTTTTTCAAAATAGTCTTGTCTATACAAACATCCTCGATACATAGTGAGTTCGCAACTACGTTACCAGGGACAAGTGCTGTCATATTGTTAGATGATGTACCCGCTAACAATGTGACCTTTGCTATGTCACTCGGTCCAATCTGCAAACTGTTGTCTATTGTGTTCACAATGTCGCGCCCTATAGATATATTGTTGTTCGCAAAAGATGAATTGTTCTGACCTATTAATATTGATCCAGATAGGTTGTTAAACATTGTCGGTGTTGGTGTGGCATAGACCACAGTAGTGACACCGTCAGCGCCCTTTGGACCACGAGTTCCTGATCCACTAGATACATATTTTATTATTGTCTGCCCTGCTCCCATTTTTTCTAACTCCTCAGTCTTGTCTTCTAATTTTGATATTGCTGCTGTGTTCTCGTCTAGTTTACGTCTGATCTCAGCCAAAACAGGATTGGTCTCGGTGATTATAACTGGAGTAGCGACTGGTGTTACTTTTGTTACTACTGGCATCGCGGACACAGGCTTACTAGCTGTTTTCCAATTATCCACATCACACTTTACCCTCTCGGCTGCTGATTCGAAAATATGAGACAGTCCACAGTAAACACTAAATGAAACCTTATCCAACATATTGAGGCGCAAATTAACCTTGTCTGTTACGTCCTGAGCGAAAACAAAAGAAGACATTAATAGGACTAGAGATGTCACAATACGATACTTCTTATACATGCTTTAAATTATACTCTAAAATTGGGGAAAAGATTGGGGATAATACACATAATTTTATATATACTGAAAATATGCAAAATACAGATCTGTCTTGGAAGAATCTACTCATAGTCGCAGGAGTGCTGCTCGTTGTTATAGTTATCTTTTTATTTTATATACACGGTAAAAACGTATACCAGAAAATATAATCCATGCTCGAAAAGAACATATACTTTGTCAGACATGGTGAGACAGTACAGAACGCGGCGCATATAAGACAGGGAGAGGATGGAGGTCTTTCAGAAAACGGCAAAACTCAGATAAGCTCGCTAACCGACAGGCTAAAGAATTTTAATATAAGTAAAATATTTTCAAGTCCATTTCAAAGAGCTGCTGAGACTACGGAAATAATATCAAAACAAATAAATGCCCCCGTCGAATACGTCCCCCTAATTGGTGAAAGGCGTAACCCGACAAGTATAGTAGGCAAAAAATACGATGACTTGGAAGTTATAAACGCTATCAATGCTATAGATAAAAGTTTTCACCTCCCTGATTATAGATATGAGGATGAGGAGAACTTTGAAGACCTAAAAGCTCGTGCACTAAAAGCAAAAGTGTTCCTACAGAAAAACGCTAGTAGTAATACATTATGTGTGACACATGGTATATTTTTAAAAATGCTACTCTGTGTCCTAATATACGATAAAGAGTTAACTGTAGAGCAGTACATAAAGTTGTCAGTATTTAATCCGGTAGACAATGGTGGCATAACACTGGTCAAATACAAACCTTTAGAATTTTTCGACAACCCGTGGGAGATACTTGCATTCAACGACAGCCAAGTGGACACACAAAGCTTAAAAATCTAGTCCACAACTACTCCGTCAGACAGGCGGATAACACGATCACAAAGCTTGCCGTACTCCTCCTCATGAGTAACCATCACAATGGTCAGTCCCTCCTGGTTTAGTTTTCTAAATATTTGCATGACACGCTCACTAGAGCCCAGGTCAAGGTTTGCAGTCGGCTCGTCAGCGAACAATATTCTCGGTCTGTGACATATCGCTCTCGCTACTGCTGTACGTTGTTGCTCACCTCCTGACATCTCGCTAGGCAAATTACCTAGTCTGTGTCCGAGGTCTACACTTTGCAATGCCTCACTCGCTCTTTGTGTTGCCTCTTTTTTACTTACCCCCTGCATCATGAGTGGCAACATTACATTTTCAACAGCAGATAACTCGGGTATCAATGAATAGTCCTGGAAAACATACCCCAACTTGTACAGTCTAAAATCAGTTCTCGCCTCACTGTCCATCTTTTCTGTATTGTGCCCATCTATTATTATTTGCCCTCCTGTTGGGTGGTCGAGTAGTGACAGCTGATACATACATGTACTCTTTCCAGCTCCCGAGCGACCCATAATAGCCACAAACTCTCCCTCCTCTATTTCCATATTCACACCCTTCAAAACCTTGGTAACATCTTTACCATCTACGAATGACTTTTCTAAATTTTTAACTGATATTATTTTTGACATATATTTATCTCCCTAGTATCGCGTCTAATGTATTGCGACGTACCACCATCCAAGCAGGTATGAATCCAGCGAGTAATGCCACGAACACGAGAATACCCACACGTATTAATGTTGTAGACACCTCGGCTACCAATATACCATCTGAAAATGGGAAGTCTATCGGATACTTTTCAAACAAAGGCTTTAGCCAACCAAATGTAGCCGCGAGACCTAACACTGATCCACAAAGTGCATAGAAAACTGATTGGAATACATAGCTCCATAATATGGTACCGCTTGATATACCAATACCTTTCAATATTCCAATTTGTTTCCTCTTTGTTAAGGCGTTGATGAATATAACAATGAAAAGTGTTATCGCGGCCACTACTATACCGATACTGCCGAACACTGTACCGAGTAGTCCGAACAATTGCTTCATCTGTATTACAAATGCTGGTGTCCCCTCTTCAAATGTTTGTATCTTCGCATATTCGCCTAGACCATTCTGTAGCAATGTGTCGCGTATCTTTACCGAGTTACCCGAGTCAGTCTTTTTGATGGCTATCTCTGATATATCGTCAGCATTTTTACCAGATATATTGCGTAGCTCGCTATCCACCATGAATACACCGCTAGAGAGGTCGGCTGCTTTTATTTTAAGTATTCCTTTTACTATATATTCATACGTCTCGTCCTTACCACTAATTTGTATTCTAACTTTTGTCCCTGGCTCTACATCGCGCAGCGCTGATGGATCAACATCAGAGACTATACTGTATTTTGCTAGCACGTCTTTACCTACTAGTATATATTTACTAGCGTCCTCTTTTTTCAAATACTCTCCCTCCAATATATTGTCAGACAAGCTGGTAACCACATCCTCAGACTCTGGGTCTATACCTCTGATAACAACACTCTTTTTGTTTGCTATGTCGTCACTCTTTCTAGTCTTATAATTCGCCTCAACACTACCCCCTGATATATATCTCGATGTATAACCGAGAACGTCAGGCATACCATTTAAAATATTTTGTATTTCACTTGGTTTTTGTACATATGTTTTCTTTTCAAGAGGTGAAGCCGTGACATCCCCCAAGTATTTCTCTCTAAACGCCACCTCTGACCCCTGTATCAGACCAACCAAAACACCAGAAACGACAACTAGATTAAGAAATGTGATGAGCATCACAAAAATAATGAGTGATGTGGTCCAGAGACTTGCGTGTCTAACTGTTTTTATTGCGAGGAATATTCCGAGGCGTAGTGAATTCATGTTCTGCCTATTATACAACAAAAACGCCCGCCGAACATGCCGGCGGGCTTTGGTCACTTTTTGCGACGGGCTGGCTTGGGAACAGAAACTGCTGTATCCCAATCCTGTTGCTGAGTTGTTCTGGTCAGGATCTTTGGAGCCTTGTAAACAAGGCGGCTGTTAAAAGGAAACCAGCTGTCACCTATTGCCCTTTGGTCTCCAACCAACCAAACATGCCCCTCCACGCTGTGACTGACGAAGATTAGTTGCAAGAAAGTGACCTCGCCCTCATGAACAACAAAACAGACATTGTTCCGCTCTTTACTCAAGTCATCCCGACGACAACTTTCGACCAGCTGAGCGATAGATAAAGCCTTCGTATGGCACGCGCCAGACCCACCCAAAAACATCCTTGCTTGCTGTTCTGAAAAGGACACCCTTCTGTCGTCGTCATTTACAGCTTTGAAGTTATCAAACTGCCTGTTCGGACGACAGAGCTCCCTAATTACGCCTTCATCAACGCGTCCAGTCGGATGGAACTTTACTACAACAACTGCAGAATTCATTTGCACTCCCCTAAAAGAGCTAGATTAACAAATACAATACTAGACCCTGTTGAGATTAAAAGCAAATTTCGACACTTGCTCAAAACCAGATTTGTTGGTATTATTAACCCGTTAAGTAGTTCAGCTGACCCACAGGTCGGCAATTTTTATTCAAAAATTTAGTTAAAATATATACATGATAGATTTAAAAATGTTAAAACAGGGTCTCGGAGAGTTAACTGGTGAGAAAAAGTTACCAATTGAAAAAGTAAAAGACGCTGTTGAAAAGTCACTCGCAGCCGCTTATCAAAAAGAATACGGAGAAAAAGGGCAACTGATACGCTGCCATATTGATTTTGACGCGAATGTAATGATGTTTGAGCAGATCAAAATAGTTATAGACAAAGACTCAGTACGCTTTGAGGAAGAAGGCGCGGAGCCGCTCGCTGAGGACGACCCACGCTCACTACTCCCTAGATACAACGAGGAGAGACATATAATGATAGACGAGGCCCGCCTATTAAAGAAAAACGTTGAGGTTGGTGAGGAGCTTGTGTTCCCACTTGAGATGAAAGATGACTTTGGACGTATAGCTGCTCAGACTGCAAAGCAAGTCATCATGCAGTCGTTGCGTGAGGCTGAGCGTGAGCAAACAGCAGAGGAGTTTGGAGCTAAAGAAGGTACTATAGTGTCTGGTGTTGTAGAGCGTATCGACAGAGGTCTAACATTTGTAGACCTTGGCAAGGCTACTGCCATCATGCCAATAGAGGAGCAGCTACAAAATGAGAGACTGATCCCTGGATCACGCATCAAGGCATATCTATACAGTATCGAGGATACTCCTCGTGGACTATCTATCCGTATATCTCGCTCACATCCAAAGTTCCTAGTTGAACTATTCAAATCAGAATCTAGTGAGATAGCTGATGGTGTTGTTGAGATAGTCTCTGTGGCTCGTGAGCCAGGATCAAGATCAAAAATAGCAGTAAAGACTAATGACGAGAAAGTTGACCCGATAGGAGCATGTGTCGGACAACGTGGAGTACGTGTTAACGCTATAACCGCTGAACTACACGGTGAGAAAATAGACATTATCGAATACAGCACAGATCCAAAAGAATACATCAAAAAAGCTCTGTCCCCTGCAAAACCAACAGCGATAGAGATAAACGAGGAGACGAATCAAGCCAAAGTAACAGTACTACGCGAAGAGCAATCACTAGCAATTGGTAAGGGTGGACAAAATGTACGCCTCGCTGCAAAGCTTACTGGTTACAAGATTGATATCGAAGGTGGTGACGAGGACGAGACATCTAGCGATGAGTATGAGGGTGAAAATCCTGATCAAAATAACTCTTAATTATTAGAAAATATTTTAAACTAAAACTATGAATATATTACACTCTATTCCAGCATTAGATAAAAAAGGTAATCTAAATGTAATTATCGAGATACAAAAAGGAAGTAAAAATAAATACGAACTAGACAAAGAGACTGGCCTCATCAAGCTAGACCGTGTTATGTATACAGGCCAAGACTATCCGTTTGACTATGGCTTTGTACCAAACACTCTGTGGCATGATGGTGATCCGTTAGATGTTGTACTCATGACAACATATCCATTGATGCCAGGAGTGCTGGTAGAGGCTCGCGCTGTGGCCGTCATGGACATGATAGACGGAGGTGAAAGTGATGCAAAAATAATAGCTGTACCGGTTGAAGATGTGAGAATGAAAGATATCGTGGACATGAAATCAACACCATCTCACTTTATAAAAGAGGTGCAACA
>CAYQUK010000015.1:0-9454 GCA_964420875.1 uncultured Candidatus Saccharibacteria bacterium | reverse complement strand
AAAAATAGTCCCGCTACTAAAAATAAAGAAACAAAACCTTTACTAATAAGACTTCCTCTAAATATATTCATATACCAAGTATACTAGTCTTATTAAGTCAGGGTGTCAATTTTCATTATTTAAACCTTTAAATACTTACGAACAGCGAGGGCTGACGAGATACATGCCACGGTAACACCACAAATTAACAGTATAAAGAATAATACAAATACATTTTCTTTATAATAAGAGAATATGTTAAACCCTTCGAAAAATGTCACTGTTTTGTTGGATATCCATAATGTAGCTGGGTAACATAATACAACTGTGATAACGCTAGCTATCAGTCCATATATCGCAGACTCTACTATGAATGGGCCACGTATGTAGAAGTTAGATGCACCCACCAACTTCATCACTGATATCTCATCGCGAAATGTAAATATAGCGAGGCGTACAGTGTTATAAACAATCATTACCGACATCATCATAAAAATAATAGTAAGTATGAATCCAATATTAGACAACCAATTAACAATGTTTGTTAGTCTGTCTATGCTGGTTTTGATATCAGAATAGTTAATACTGTCTACCGAGCTGGACGCTGCACCTAGTACATTACCTCCATTTATCTTTGTTATGATTTCGTCATACATGTCAGTATCTTTTGCTTTTACAGCTAGAGTCGCTCCAAATGGATTAGAATTGAGCTCAGACAGTGCCTCGAGTGTCACCTGATCGTTTGCATGCTTTACCTTAAAATCCTCCAATATTTGGTCTTTTGAGCTGTATATTACTTGATCCACCTCTGGTAATTTTTGTATAGCAGCACGAACAGACGTGATATCGCTCTCCTCTGCATCAGGTTTGAAATATATACTTATATCAACTTTTGATTTTACCTGGTCTACAGAATAGTTGAAAACTGAGTTAAATAGGAAAAGACTAGCGATCAGACCGAGGGTGATAGTTAAAATAAAAATAGATGACAGAGATACCGTTCTGTTTCTAATGAATCCTGTTAGGCCAGCAGCCAAAATACGTTTGAATAGTGTCATAAAATTTAAATAATATATTTGCCAGATTTGTCATCTCTAGTGATATGGCCCTTGTCCACAGTTATCACCCTTTTACCGAGACTATCTATTACACCTTTGTTGTGTGTTGTCAGTATAACAGTAGTGCCGAGATCGTTAATTTTCTTAAATATTTGCACAATATCATAAGTATTTACAGGGTCCAGATTACCAGTAGGCTCGTCTGCAATTATAATATCTGGCCTATTAACAATAGCACGAGCTATGGCTACACGTTGTTTTTCTCCACCAGAGAGTTGCGATGGGAAACTGTGCATTTTGCTTTTCAGGTCAACTAGGTCTAATACATGAGGTACATCTAATTTTATATCTCTATCACTTTTCCCAGCTGCCTCCATAGCAAAAGCAATATTCTCATAAGCAGTTTTATTTGGAAGAAGCCTAAAGTCTTGGAACACTACACCCACCTTGCGACGATAGTCATTGAGGTCTTTGCCTTGTAGTTTGTGTATGTTTGAGCTGTGATAACTGACCTTGCCAGTTGTTGGACTCTCCTCGGCCATCAGTAATTTTATAAGAGTTGTCTTGCCGGCACCAGAGTGACCCACAATACTAACCAGTTCACCTTTTTCTATATTTAGATTAATACCATCAAGTATCTTTATTCCGTTGTATTCTTTTGATACATTTTCAAAGTAGAGCATGTTTTGATTATAGCCTTTCCTCGGCGTCAATGAAAGCTTGTATATCCCCACGCTCCAAAATCCCTTCTGTATCAGTACTTTCTACCCCAGTGCGCACATCTTTTACTAGTTTGTATGGGTGCAGGACATAATTCCTAATTTGATTACCCCATTCTATTTCTGTAGTTTTAGATATTTGTCTGCCTTCTACTTCGGCCAATCTTTTTTCTTGTTCAAGTTTAAAAAGTTTCGCTTGCAACAGCTCCATACCTTTTTCTTTATTTTGTTCCTGACTACGCTCGCTAGTAATATGCACAGCTATACCTGTTGGTATGTGTACTATGCGTACTGCTGTCTCTCTTTTATTTACATTTTGACCTCCTGGCCCGCCAGACTTTGCAAATGATATATCGAGATCGTCTTTTGGTATGTCCACAGCTGCCGCAGCTGGTATGATTGGTAACACTTCAACCATGGCAAAGCTTGTGTGACGTTTTGCTGCCGCATTAAATGGCGATATGCGTACCAGACGATGTACACCTGACTCATTGCGCATTGCGCCATATGCGCCGTTGCCTTCTATTTCTATTGTTATATTGCGCACTCCATTTTGTTCATTGTGGTTTACATGATTGAGTGTATATGTCCATCCACGCTCGGCTATGTATTTTTGATACATATTATACAGCATCCTGGCCCAGTCTTCACTATCGTCTCCTCCAGCACCTGCGAGTATAGTCATTATTGCATTACCTTTATACAAAGCCTTTTCACCCTCTGCTTTTAATTTCAAATCTTTCAACTCTTTTATAACGGATTGCGCCTTGTCTTTATCATTCCAAAAGGTCGCGTCCTGCATATATGCTTCCAATTCTGCTATTTTGTTTTCGATTTCCTGACTATTTTCTAGCATATTTAATATCTATATATAATATCACAAAATAAGTACAGACCTCACTGCGCGAGGTCTGATTTTGAATAACTTGTTTTCATTTTTAGCCCTGGCGAAAAGATATTTCTCGCACCGGGCATTTATCACCTATACCACATTTATATGTAACGGACAGAACTTCTCTCAATGGTTCACAGTCACAGTAGACGACATCTGTTTTGAATCCTTGATTTAACATCAACGGGCACAAAAGTTTACCCACACCACCATAATTTTGGTAGAAGATAATTTGTTTTTGTATTCCTTCGCTCATTTTTACTCCCTATTTGTGCATTGGCAATCGCGGATTGCGTTTACCTCTAGAATTTAAGTCTATCAAAAATTATGAGACCCTCCTAGTGATGAGCCTCTTCACGGACGAGAAGACTGTAGTAAACGGTGATTAGCGCTGTAAATACAACAGCTTGGACCACACCAACCAGTATTCCCATGCCCATCCATAATGCTGGTATACCAATAGAAAATGCACCGAGTAATATGATCATCAGCACCTCGTGAGCAAACATATTTCCAAATAGACGTAGTGACAATGATATGACTTTTGCAACTTCACCAATAACCTCTATCAGACCCACAAAGAAATGTATAATACCAAGCATACCCTCACCAAAGCTTTTCTTGAAACCATCTATTATTGGTTTTACTTGTATAAAATGTCCGAGATGGCTAAACAGTCCTCCTTTGCTAATTGATACTATGTGTACAATAACAACAGAAGCGAGAGCGAGGGCAAATGTAGTATTAAAATCAGCAGTCGAAGGTGTGAACATATGATGTCCATGCCACTCTAAACCATTTATAACAGGGATGAGTGCTGATAGATTTGAAAAAAGTATATATGCAAATACTGAGCCAACATATGGTAACAATAGTAGTCCCTTCTCACGGCTACCAACTATTTGACCTACAAATGTTACTAAAAACTCTACCAATATTTCTGTCAGATGCTGAAAAAAGTTTGGTATCATTTTAAACTTTGAAACTTTGAATGCCAAGAAAATAAAAACAAACATCGCCAGGAATGCCATCATTGTAGATGATGTTATGACAAATGGGCCAAATGAAAATAGTTCATGTGGATGTATTGACGGTATGTCTTCTTTTATTTGCAATAGATGTAATATCTGGTCCATATTTAATATGTAAATCGCTATCAATTATAACAGAAAATGTTACTTTTTGCTATTTGAAATTCAGTGTTGTTCTATCTCTAAACTTAAAATAAAGATACACGCCATAGACAACAGTAATAACCGCTATGACCCCTTTATAATCAACCCAAGTACTGACGTTAAAATTGCGCCTGACTATCTCATTGAAAACACCAAACACAAGAAAAACAAATCCCCAACTATATGATAATTTTATCCAAGTTTTGTCATCAAGTATAAACATATAACTAAACATCTTTTTGATAATAGGCCTCCCCATCATGGCGGTCGAAACTATAGCTCCACCAACAACAAAGTCATACAAAGTATCTCTTATTTGTAAAAAATCAGGATTATGAAGTCTGATAGTTAACCAACCGAACAGTGTCGTCTCAAAACATATAAACAGTGCGAGATAAGGCACACGTTTGTCTTTTATTAAAACATAAATAGTTAGCAATATCGTAGATATGATTAATAAAAATGTAGATTGATAAAATCTGTGATGCAATTCAAAACTTACAAGGAAAACAATTATAGGTATAAAGTCAAAGAAAATCTTTCCAAGTAGTCGGGCATAGCAGAGTATAGTTTTCATTGAAATCTAGTATACTAGAGTACATGGAAAAACACGATCACAATACACATATTAAAAACAACCCTATACTAATGGTAGTAATAGGTTCAGTTATTATCGGATTATTTATACTTGCTGGTGCATATATAATGCGTGGATCCGGTGGTAGCTCGGAATTTGTAGACCCTGACAAGATATTCATGGGTAGAGAATTTAAAAATGAGGAGTTTACACAGGGTTCTACTAAAAACAAAGTAATATTTGTTCAGTATTCAGATACAGAATGTCCATTCTGTAAGAAATTCCACGAAGAGACTATCTCAAAAATAGAAGTAGACCCTAAATATTCTACTATCGGTATGGCATATAGACATTACCCATTACCGTTCCACTTAAAAGCACCTAAAGAAGCAGAAGCTACACTTTGCGCTCGTGAGCTTGGTGGGCAAAAAGCTTACAGAGACTATTTGGATACCATCTTTACCGACACTCCAGCGAATGATGGACTAGATCCAGCTGAGTTACCAAAAATTGCTACAAAAGTAGGACTAGATGCGACAAAGTTTAACGAGTGTCTAAGTAGTGGCAAATACGCACAGCAAGTGCAAGACGATCTCGCTGACGGCTCAGCTGTAGGAGTAACAGGAACACCGAACTCATTAGTAATGATCAAAACTGACTCTGGATACCGCATACTTGCTCGTATAGATGGTGCTCGTGATATTAAATACGTTCAAGCTATATTAGATCAGGCATTAAAATTTGCAAAATAATTTCTAATAGAAAAACAAAAACTCCCAGTCGGGAGTTTTTGTTTTATAGACCTAATTCCAATTTTAAATCCTCTGGGCATTCCCAAGGTGGATCAAATGATAACTCAACCTGGCATTCACCCTTACCTAATTCCGCTATATTATTTTCTATATCCTCTATCATGGTATCTACAAATGGACACATTGGAGATGTTAGCGTCATTGTTATTTTAATATATTCATGAACACCTAGCTCCTCAAAATATTCACCTATCTCCACATCACGAAGTAATCCTAATTTTACAATATCAAAATTAAGCTCCGGGTCAATTACATTCTTAAGCTTTTCTATTACTATCTCTTTTGTTAATTGTTCTATTTTATCTGACATATATTTTCTTTCACTTCATACACCTTATCAGCTTTTAACTTCTCCACTTCTTTTGAATGGCTGACAAGTATTACAGCAGAGCCGAGTGACCTCATATGCTCGATAACTGCATACACTTTTTCTACAGCAGTTTTGTCTACCCCGCTATCTGGCTCATCGAGGAAAATGTATTTTGGTTGTAGTGCCAAGATATGCATCATATCGGCCTGCTTTTTCTGCCCTCCTGAGAATCCGACATTTAGATCGCGTGACAACAATTCAGTATCTAGATCGAACTTTTTACAGTCCTCCATGAGTTTGTTTTTAAACTCAGACACCGACAATGCATTTGGATTTAGATTTTTATAAGCTTTGTATAAAAATGAAAGTGTCGATATACCCTCTATCTCTGGTATATGTTGCATACCAAAATAAAAACCAAGCTTAGCCATATCGTTGACCTCCATCTTTGTTATATCTTTGTCATCCAACATTATCTCTCCAGCAGAGATTGTATATCCTGGATATTTGAATATCCCTTTAATGAGCGAACTTTTTCCGCTACCATTTTCGCCTTCTATCAAGATTAATTCTCTCGCAGCAATATCCAAATCAGCCTTTTTGATAAGCTCGAGTTCGTCCAGTGTTATATTTAGATTATTTATTTTCAGCATAATTCTTCAATCCTTCTTCGAGGGCATTATAACATAGCAGTGCACATGCAGCACGAGATGGACTGATGTGAACGCCGAGCATCGCATACACATCCCCAGGCATCATACTTTTTGCATCATGTATAGATTTGTTTTTAAGATTATCAGTCATCATGCTCATACCAGCTTGAGATATTGCACAGCCTATACCGTCAAAACTTGTCTCGACTATTTTCTCATCTGCTATTTTTAGATACAGCTTGCAAGTGTCACCGCATGACGGGTTGCGACCATCACCTACACATGTACAGTCACTCATCACATATTTGTTATGAGGATTCTTGGCATGATCTAGTATGTTGTCTATATATAATTCATCCATAATTATTTCCTTAGAATTTTAATAGCATCTTTTAATGCGAGTATAAATGCATCCACATCAGCATTAGTGTTATAAAAATAAAAACTCACTCTACATGTTGCTGGTACAGACAATGTTTTCATGGCTATCTGTGCGCAGTGATGCCCAGCACGCATTGCTATATGGTGTCTGCCTAGCACCTCAGCTATATCGTGTGGATGTATACCTTCAATATTAAAACTAACTATGCCAATATTGTTTTCATTTTTACTGTACACCTTAACACCTTCTATTTTACCCAGCTCTCTCAAGGCGTAATCGACAACGATATTTATCTTTTTGTTTTCGTCTAAAATATTATTTTTATTTATATATTCCACAGCGGCCGCAAATCCTATTATTTCCGCTATGCCAGCAGTACCAGACTCATGAGCGCGTACGTCACTTCTGTATGTGCTACTTTGTTCATTTACTTCCCAGACCATACCACCACCAAATGTTACTGGCTGTATATCACGCAATATCTCGCGCTTTACATACAGCATCCCCGCTCCTGTCGGGCCACACATTTTATGTGCTGACATATACGCAGCATCTGGGTCTATATCATGCAAATCTATATCAATATGCCCCGCAGCCGCAGTTATGTCACTTATCATATACGCTCCCACTTTATGTGCCACTGCAGCTACACTTTTAATATCGAAAATATTTCCAGTTACATTGCTCGCGAGCGGCATGCTGACAATAAAAGTATTTTCATTTATTTTTTCTATACACTCACTCTCATCATTTACCAAAACTATCTCTAAACCATTTCTTTTTGCCAATTCTTGGAGTGGCACAAGGTCTGAGTGATGACACCATTTTGAAGCAATGATTTGTGTTTTGTTTGGTGTCAGCTTTTGCTCCAGCATTCTTATCAGTTTATTGCTGGCATCTGTTGAGCCACTAGTAAATATTGTCTCATCAGAGTTAATATGGAAAAACTTAGCAACAATCTCACGAGCGTTATTATATTTCTCTGTTGCTGTTACAGCTGATGGATAAAGTCCACGATCAATATTGCTGCGATAATTAAGATAATACTCACTCATAGCATCTACCACATAGTCAGGAGTCAGCGATGACGCAGCCGTGTCGAGATACACGAGATCGTTCTCATGTTTTGCTTTATAATTATCAAATATTGAAAAGTTTTCTTTGTGCATATATTAAAATTAACTGTTGAGGAATCCTGTAACTATTTCAGTTTTAGCTTCATCCTCTGTCATGCCTTGTGAACGCATATAAAACATCTTCTCGGCATTGATGCCAGACACACCGATAGCATGCGCAGTTGGGAATAGGTCGCTGTATATATCGAGTGACGGCTCAGCATCCACCTCGGCAGTGTTGTCGAGTATTATGAACTTGCCGGATTGATTGCCTGTCCCTGTTGCATTTTCATCAGCAGCGAGTGAGCTGCGATATATTATTCTACTGTTTCCAGATACCACACCACGCGCATTGATATTTGTCTTTACGTTTTTATGTTTTGCGATTATCTTGTGATACACGTCCGCTACCTCGTCAGTACCCAGCTTGCCACTCGCCTTTATCTCAATTTTGATATCATCTTCAGCACTTTCGCACACTATTGAGATCTGATTATTGATTATGTTGTGATGCACATATGTGTCACCTTCACAGACAACACGATAGCTGCCTGGCTCGGCCAGGATAATATCTCCAGCAGCGTGAATCAGCTTTTCTTCAAGTTTTTCATATGGGCTAGACACTTTCAGTCCGTACTTTTGCATTTATATTGACATTATACCATACTGGTTGTAGTATGAAAAGCAGTTCCGAAACCGAATTTTCACTTAAGGAGACACACCATGTCAACACTGATATTTGAAGACCAAACACCTTTCGTGGATCGTGGGATCAAGCGAGGAGACTGCTATCGCGAGATCAAGACTGGAAAAGTTTTTGGTTTCTGGTCTGAGGAAAATGGAGAGGTGGTTTTAGTTCGTCATAATGGAGAGTACTTTATCTCTGTTGAAAAATTTGATAGTTTGTTCAAGCCACTAACCCCACCAAATCAACTTCAAGACGAATAGGAAAGAATGTGAATATTAGGTTAGTTGATATCTTCCGGTACAGCTTTTCTGCCTTTGGTTTTTCTGTGACAAGTGGTTACTCTACTACCAAAGAAGCAGCTGAAACAATTCGAAAAGGACTCAACTTCGAAGCGTCAGACGACCAGTCCTACATAACACCAGTTAAAGCAGTTGAAATTGACGGTGTCACTTACGAATTAAAACGAATCACTATCGAAACCTAGCTCATTTCAAGCTCGACGAGGCGGTTGAACTCGACAGCGTACTCGAGTGGCAGCGCGCGGATGATGTCCCCAACGAATCCTCCCACTATCACTCGATACGCATCATCACGGGTAAATCCATGTGACATCAAATAATGGAGCTCTTCATCACCAATCTTGCCGACTGTCGCCTCATGCGTAACGTCGGCATTTTTATTTTGTATTTTATTCATCGGCCAAGTGTTAGACACCGATTTGCCATCGAGGATGAGTGCGTCACAAGCCACAAATGATCTAGTGTTATCAGCCGACTTTGCAACTTGGACAAATCCTCTGTAGTTTGAGATACCTCCATCACGACTGACACTTTTACTGCGTATCACTGAGCGAGTGTTCTTGCCTATATGTATCACCTTGCTACCTGTGTCCTGATCTTGTCCCTGACCTGCGAAGACTATACCCATTGATTCTGATTTACTGTTGTCACCAACGAGGATAGATGTAGGATAAAGCATGGTCACAGCTGATCCCATGTTGCCATTAACCCAATTCATATTTCCATTTTTATATACGAGCGCCTTTTTAGTATTTAAATTGTAAGTATTCTTTGACCAGTTCTCAACGCTGATGT
>CAYQUK010000014.1:0-9476 GCA_964420875.1 uncultured Candidatus Saccharibacteria bacterium | reverse complement strand
TTACCAGTGGTTGATGTTGCAAATGATTGAGTAGCATTGGTTTGACCGTTGAGTGAAACGATCGCCGCAGATAATTTATTGTTAAACGCTGTGAAATCACTAGATGAAAGTGCTCCAGTTGTTGAAGTAGAGGCTAGGGATAACGATATTTCTTGACCTATTAGAGACAAACCATTGGTTGTCCCTAATGTAACAGCTACATGAGATGAAGATGAAACGGATAAGTTGTTAATCGCGTTCTGTAATTTACCAAAAGCTCCGACTATAGTATCGCTAGAATTAACAACAGAAGTAGAGCTGGCAGATGTTGTAGAAAAGCCAACCAGAACTGAACCTATTGTCCTACTGTTTGTAAAATACAAATTTGTCCCCTCAGAGACATTACTTGTATTTAGGCTTGTTGTAGCTGCTGATGTTATTTGTCCGAATGTATTTATTGTTAAAATAGGAATCTCAGAGACAGAGCCGTATGTGCCAGGTATCACTCCGGAAGGAGTTAAGCTTCCCCCTGTGCCGGTGGCATTTGCAGAGATGGTGTTTCCATTGATCGTAATACCATTGCCCGCCGTAAGCAGAGATCCTATGTTAGACCAACTAGGAGTTAAGTCTTGTCCGTTAGAAATCAAAACTTGTCCTTGTTGACCGTCATTGTTACTAGGAGACAGAGCCCCTCTCAAGACAACACGTCCGTTATTGTTTACTGTAAGTTTTGTATTATTGTTGGTTCCTATGTCGATACTATTTTGCACGTTGTTAGTTAGTTGAGAACCCAAAGCAAATGCATCGTCAACAATAACTGTATTTCCTTTACCTATGGCTACACTTCCGTTGCGGGTGATAATATTATCGAAACCTAAAAGTAAACCTTTTGTGATTCCAACACTTGCATCTGTTTGATTATTTTTACCAAATGCAAAAATATTAGTAGAATTTAAAATTTTATTTTGCTGTCCGATAATAAGAGACTCTGCGCCGGAGAGCGTATTAGCGTTACCAATAGCAAATAGATTATTATCTGCTGTGTTATCTCCACCACCAACAGTGTTTTCGTTACCGACAGAATACAAGTTACTTGCACCTTCGTTTTTGTTATTAACTCCAAATATGTAAGATCTAATATTGCTAACACTAGAAACATTGTTAGTACCAAA
The DNA here is from genome assembly GCA_964420875.1 of uncultured Candidatus Saccharibacteria bacterium. Classification (GTDB taxonomy): domain Bacteria; phylum Patescibacteriota; class Minisyncoccia; order Phycocordibacterales; family UBA5272; genus JAUPVO01. The sequence continues at coordinate 8,325 of CAYQUK010000014.1, read as the reverse complement.
AATGCTCTGATAAGAAGCGCCGTTCGTTTTATTTAGATTACCCACAACTTGTTGTTCATCTCCTTTCGCAGATGATGAACCTATAACAACTGAGTTAGCTCCGTAGTTAAGAGAAGATGCACCGATAGAAATGGAATTGAGACCATTTGCGCTCGCGTTGTCTCCTATTGCAACAGCCCCTGAGATTGTAGCGGTAGGCATAACGCTAGGAGCAGAAGAAAACTCTTTATAAAAACGTAAAGCGTTTCTATCTATCAACAATGACGGAGAAGCTTCTGAAGTTTTATTTTCTTGACTAGTATTGTTTGTATCCGAAACCACAACTGTTTCAATATATTTAACTATAGTTTCTGGTACTTGAGTTTGAATTTTAGAAAAAGTATTTTTTGCACTTTCTACCACTTTTACCACTGGATTACGAGATCCGTTTACAGCTCCGATACTAGATATGACATCGGTACAGTTTTTTGTAAAAGGAGTGTTAGGGTTCCCAGAGTCACACCAGTCATTACTTTTTGTTAAAGATGTATTCGTTGTACAATTTTTTGCAAAAGGTGCATTTGGGTTACCGATAGAACACCAGTCAGAACTCTCGCCTCCTTGAACTTTTGTTAAGGCAATTTTTAATCTCTCACCAAAAGATAAAGTCTGAGCGCTGGTATTAAAAGTGAACACAGATACAACTAAAAATGTACTGATGATCGATAGAAATATTTTACTATATCTGTGTTTTATAAAAGACATCTTCTAGCTGTTTATGTCCTTTATTATAAGGCTAAAATGAAAATATAAAAGACATGTCCTTTATATTGATGTGGATAACTTTGGATGTCACACTCGAGACAAAAAAGTTTGCTAATAAATTTTTCTTATGTTAGTATCTTGTAATTATGGCAACAACATGTTTACTTTGTGATAAGGGCAGTCGCGTAGTTGGAAAATACTCTAACAGTGTTCGTGCTACCAAATTTAATCCCTGCGGAAACCGTAGAAAATACCCAAATTTACAATGGGCACGTATCCCAAATGGCCCTCGTATCAAAATCTGCACTAGATGTATGAAAAAAGGTACACATTTAGAACTAGGAATAGCTTAAATCTAAATATCAAATAAAAAAGTCTTTATTTATAAAGACTTTTTTATTTTGACAGTTTTCCCGTCAGTAAAGACACAGATACTTCCATCTTCATCTGTTCTGTATATTGATTTACAATACTTTTCTGATAAATCTAAAACGCTTTTACTCGGTAATCCATAAGAATTCCCCTCTCCTACGCTAAAAATACAATATTCTGGTTTAATTTTCTTTAAAAAGCTTTCGCTGGATGAGGTGTCGCTGCCGTGATGTCCCAACTTTAACACATCTATATATTGATCACTATTATCAAAATACCCTTGCGCAACAAGCTTTCTTTCTATTTCCTTGTCAGCATCCCCCATAAATATGAATCTATAATTCCCGTATTTTAAAATAGACACGATACTGGTGTGATTGCTACTACCGACATCATTATAATTCGGAGAGATTATTTCTAATATTACTCCATCCAGATCTATTACATCTCCCTGTGAAACAATGTATTTGTTTATAAAATCAAGCTTTTCTGTGTAATTGTTAGATACGTACAATGATTTCACATGAAAATATTTGTGAATATATTGGAATCCGCCATCATGATCCATGTCCTGATGAGTCAAAAGAACGCCTTCTATTTGTTTTTTATTTACTTGTAAAACATTATCTATTCTAGAGATCACTTTTTCATTTGCGCCTGTATCTATAAGCAAAAGATTATTTCTAGGGGCTTTTATTAAAATAGAATCACCTTGTCCAACATCTAAAAAGTAAACTTTCAGCAAGTTTTTATCAAAAACATAAGAATAATACAAAGAAAAGATGACGGTCATAAGAAAAACTATGGAAAAAACTATTATTTTGCTATAGTTCTTTAATAGAAGTTGAAATTTTTCTATGTCGTACATGGCCAGTGATATTATTTTATATTTTAACTTATTTATAGCTTTATTTCTAAATGGAGTTATATCTTTTCCCTCTTCTCAGGTGATTTATTTAGGATTGGGGTACTTTTTAACGGACAAAACGTATTTAGAAATCTCTTTGGCTGTTATTTTTGCGAGTTTCGGTAACGCTTTTGGTAATTTTCTATTATATTATATATTCTTTTTTAAGAATGAAGCTCTCAAATTAAAGATAACAAAATATTTAAACTTTGAAGAAGATAAAATCAAAAACTTTTTAGAAAAAGCTTCGAAACATTCATATTTATGGGTATTTTTAGGTAAACTCACACCGTCTATTAAGGTTTTCATACCTATAATAGCCGCAATGTTAAAAATAAGACCCTTTTATGCTTTTACGATATTCCTTTTAGGGTCTATTACTTGGGGATTTGCTTTGACCTTTATCGGTATATATTTTGGTAAAAATATTAATCTGTCTACATTTTTTATATCTGTTTTACTGATATACGTACTAATTTTCCTTATTTTTCAAAGAAAAAATGCCAAAATTGTAAATAATAATTAATACTAAGTAATAAAAGACAATAAAGGACAAGCTGACGCCTGATTCTTTTAAACTAATAGCGTAGGGCGCAAATATGTTAGAAATACCGACAAGCAAATTAACAAATATATTTAAAACGTAGGCAAATATACTCCCAAGAGTTTCAGATATCGCCAACACTAACATCGCTACGACGCCAAGAATTGTAATGATTGAAACAATTGGTAGCGCTATAGCATTCGCAAATAACGAAAACAGTGAAACGTTACCAAACATATACGCTATATACGGAGCAGTGACTGTAAATATCGCAAATATCATTAATAAATAAGACTTCGCAGCGTTATTCGTGAAACTAACTATCATTTCCCCTCCGTAAATTATTGCCATTACAGCCAATACTGACAAGTGAAACGACGCGTTGTAACTGGCAGCTAGTGGATCAAATAATAGATACGACAGTATGAACAAATAAAATATAAACTTAACATTATAAGCCTTGTTAAACATCTCGGCCAATAAAGCATAAGAGACAAAAGCCCCCGCTCTTGCCGTAGGCGCTGACAACGGTGCCAAGAAAAATATAAACACACTAAATACTAAACTACTTATTACTCGTGTCTTTTTACTAAAAGACACGAGTAATATAGAAAAAGCTCCTATTATAACGCTAAAATTAAACCCAGAGAAAACTAAAACATGACTCAGCCCTGAATCTCTGAAACTGTCCTTTATATCTTTAGACAAACCCCTATCGTCCCCCAACACCATAGCCATTACAACTCCAGCGTTTTCGTCAGGCATTACTTTTTTAAGACTCTCCAACAAATAAACCCTTAATCTATAGGTCACTCTATTGATATTCGTTTCGTGTGAAACCAACTTTTCATACTTATTAGCCTTTAAAACATAATTTATACCTTTTGTTTTAAGATAGTTAGAATAATCAAAACTCTCCCAGCTGTCTTTTTCTCTTTGCGGGTAAATAACGACTTCACTGTTTAGTTTTCCTGAAACACTCAAGATGTCTCCAGGTATCAATGTTATATTTTGATACGCAAAAATAATAAGTAACATGTTTTTATCCATTTCTTTTGAATACAAAACAACTTTTGAACTCTCATACCCAGGGCTGATATCCTTTACAACAACCTGTCCTTCGAAATACTTTTCCGTTACGTCTTTTTGATTATAAACATTCACATACCCGACACCAAAACAGAAAGATAAACCAAATATAACTACTAAAACTAAAATATTCTTTAAAAGTAACGACTTTCTCTTTATAAATAAAATAACAGCTAGAGCTGCAGTCGAAAACATTATTAACTTTATAAAAGACATCTGAGGCCAAATATTAAAATGTGTGTAATAGCCGAACAGTAGACCAGATATAATACTAGCCAAGGATTTTATCATGTCCCTCTGTTGTGCCATGATATAGGTCTATTGGCTCATGAGTTGCAAAGCTTGTACACAGTGCATCCACTCTCTCATTGTACTTTTCACCGTTATGCCCCAATACATGTTCAAATTTTATATGCGCTAGATCAAAACTTTCTAGTAGGCCGTCTATTTGTTTCCATATGTCTTGATTCTTAACTTCTTTTTTTGCGGCAGTTTTCCAACCATTTTTCTTCCACCCTTTCATCCATGTGTTTATACCTTTCACAGCGTATTCACTATCTGATTTTAAAAGGACATCATTATAGTTTTTGTCTTTTATAAACTCTAATGCTTTTGCAATTGCTAACAACTCCATTTGATTATTAGTAACGTTGTTGTACTGCTTTGCGCCCTCGAAAACCTCTTTGTCTGTTTTCACAAGAAACGCATAAGCCCCACTTCCTGGATTTCCTCTACTGCTACCGTCTGTATAAACCAAAACTTTCATGGGTTAATTATATCACTATAAATGAATTTTGAATTGATATCTTTTTCTCCAATTATCATACTCTATGTTTCCAACAAAACTTTCCTCAGCCTTTAACATCTCTTCCATTTCTTGTGTAACGTTGAACAGTATGCTCGGCACCCCACCTATACTTAATTCTATATGTTGCCCTTCTGACCCAAATCTTTTTGTATTAATTATTTTCTCTGACAACTCCAGCCTGGGTTCTAAATTTCCAATACCAAATGGCGCGAACTCTCTTAGCTTATTAAAAGTTTTTTGGTTAATGTCTTTTACAGAAATACTTGAGTCCACAAAACTGACTACATCACCCTTCCCTTCTTTCATAATTGCGATATCAGAGTTTTTGACTAGTAGATCCTGAAACAGGTCCAGATTTTCCTCCTTTAGTGAAAACCCTCCGGCTTGTTCGTGTCCGCCGAAATGTAATAATGCCTCTTTACATGCAGCGAGCAGATTAACAACATTGTGATTGGCTTTTCCGCTTCTCACCGAACCACGTGCTATATCCCCCTCCATACCCCAAACCAGAGCTGTTCTGCCTGTGTCCTCAACTATTTTTTGAGCGACCAGCCCCACCACGCCTATTGGCCAGTCTTTATTCCCTACTAATACTGGACCATCTCCGTCTGTCAGAGTCATGTCTTTTACAAAACTATTTATGTCTTTTACAGATTGTTTTCTTTTTATATTTAAATCTTCTATTATATCTACATACTCCAAACCCTTGCCATCAATATCAGCAAGCATTTTATAAGCCAGTATCGGATGATCCATTCTCCCTGCGGCATTGATACGTGGTGCAAATGTGAAGGCTATGTCTTTTTCATTTAGTTCTCGTTGATTCACTTTGGCTAATGCACATATCTTTTGTATTGCCGGCCTTGGAGACTTTTGTAACACCTTGAGCCCAAATGTCACCAGTTTTCTATTCTCACCTACGAGTGGCATCATGTCAGCCACGAGAGCAATAGCAACCATATCGAGCAGCCATTTCTCCCAACCTTCTATCACATTGTATTCATTTCGGTATTTCACGAGAAACGCATGCGCCAATTTCCAAGCCACTCCGGCCCCGCACAAATATTTATTTTTATATGTCTCATATGACACCATTGGGTTGATGAGATACCGTGTGTCTGGTAACACCTCCACACCGTCCAATACTATTGGCAAGTGGTGGTCGGACAATATAATGTCGACACCTTTTGATTTCAAATACTCCACCTCTTTTATATTTGTTATGCCAAGATCTGCCGTGATAACGAGACTGTATCCGTTACACACGAAACGATCTAGTGCCTCAATATGTAGTCCATACCCCTCCAAATGCCTGTGCGGTATATACACCTCAAATGTTTTACATCCTATTTTATTTAAAAAGTCAGTCAGCACTGTGGCTGCTGGTATGCCGTCACAATCATAATCAGTATAGACGAGTATCTTTTCTTTATCATCCATCGCCCTCTTTAGTCTCTCTACTGACTTTTCCATATTTACAAAGTCAAAAGGTGACAAATTGTCCTTTTCAAAATCAAAAGAGAAAAACTCATCTTTATTTTTGTCCTTTATATTTCTATTCTTGAAAAAGTTCTCTTTGAACTCTGTTTCCCATTCTTGCATGTCGATACAGTATATCTCAATATTATATTTGTGATATGCTTTTCATATGAATCCAAACGAAATATTCAACAAAATCATTTCCCGTGAAATCCCCGCCCACATCATTTGGGAGTCCGATACACATTTGGCATTCCTAGATATCAATCCTATACAACCTGGACACACCCTGCTAATCCCAAAACAGCAAATAGATTATATATTTGATATGAATGACGCAGAATATACAAATCTATGGCTGGCTGCAAAAGAGGTGGCAAAACTTTTAAAAGAAAAACTGAATCCAAAAAGAGTATCTATTGTCGTGGAGGGCTTTGATATCCCTCATGTTCACGTGAAACTTGTGCCGGTTAATACAGGTAGAGAGCTTGACCAATCCCTCGCTAGGCCAGCAGAACAAAAAGACCTGTTAGAAATAGCGAACAAGATCAGATCTTAACTATTTCACGTGAAATTGCTTCTTGATGTCAGCAACCTGCTTCTCATTCTCACTTTCCATACCAGTCTTACCCTGATCAGCCAGCTCTTTTAAATACTTAATTTCATGTGTAACGAGTTCACGAGCTCTCTTTTCTAGGTATTCTGTAGTATTTTTAGATGGATCATCCAAAACCTCAGCAAACAAAGCATGCAAAACCAAACCTATTTTAGGCCCTGGCGTTTCCTGTGTAACGTCCATTATGCGTTTCCCATCTATTTTGAGCATCTTGAGAGTCACTGGATCCTGCAGTGCCTGCTCTACCATGCTCTGATACTGCCTGAATCTGTACGGCTCCTCTTTTGGTCTGCCAGTACCAACCCTGTCGCAAATACGGAGATTCATCAGATCCCAGATATTATCCTTGCCGACATTTGATATCATTCTTCTCACCGCTGACAACGTGATCTGCTCAGTATCCGAGAAAAACATATGCCAACGCACCATTGTTGAGACATATTCAGTATCATCCTTTGAAAACTTGAGTCTCTCCATGATTTCTCGCGTTATTCTAGCCCCAACAACCTCGTGACCGTAAAACGTGTAGTCATTCTTTTCATGTGAAAACCTTCTAGTCTCTGGTTTGGATATATCGTGGAACAATGCTGCAAGCCGTAACTCGAGAGGCCAATTCTTATCAACTGCATGCTGCATAGTGCGCAAATTATGTTCCCACACGTCAAATTTATGAGCCTGATTCTGACTTATACCTATTCCCCTCTCCAGCTCTGGCAAGAAATACTTGAGTATTCCTAATTGATTAGCGTATTCTAATACTTGTTTTGGATTTGGTGTGAGCAATATTTTGCAAAATTCATCTCTCACTCTTTCATGTGAAATGTTTTGTATCAGAACGGCGTTATTTATAAGGCTGGTCTCAGTATTTTCTTCTATTTTAAAGTCTAATTGTCCAGAAAACCTCAATGCTCTCATGAGGCGTAGCGCATCCTCGTTAAAACGGACATCCGCCTCACCTACAGCTCGCAATACTCTGTCTTTTATGTCTTTTAAGCCTTCAAACGGGTCAACTAGCTCATTTTTAGTAAAGCTATAAGCCATAGCATTACAAGTAAAGTCACGACGAGATAGGTCTGTCTTTATATCTTTTGCCCATGAGACGTTTTCTGGATGTCTGCCATCTTTGTACTCCCCCTCTGTTCTAAATGGAGTAACTTCTACAATGCTTTTTTTAATAACATTCACATCTGTCTCTGTTTCTGCTGCGGTGACTACACCCACTGTGCCATATGTGTTTTCATAGAAAGTCCTTGGGAAAAGTGCAATGATTTGCTCTGGTGTTGCATTTGTAGTTACATCATAATCATTTGGCACCTTATCCATGATGAGATCGCGAACACAGCCACCGACAATATAGGCCTCATAACCAGAGTGCTCGAGCAAGGCACAGACCATACGCACCTCTTTGCTGGTGTTTTGAAATTGTAATGAATAATCAAGCATATTTTATATTCTTTTGTTATAATTGACTCACGCTCTTGTAGTGAAATGGATATCACATCGGTCTTCGGAACCGTTGTTCCAGGTTCGAGTCCTGGCAAGAGCACTAAAACTATTTGTAACTAACGTAATCCTTTTCTTTTTCTTTTTTTGCTGGAAAGAAAATTTCTACCCAGCCAAAAAACTCACACCAAACAAACGCTAAAACTAAAACAATGATAGGAAGTGCAAAAATGTAATTATACCAATGCATGTATATTTCTGTGCGGCGTAGGAGAATCGAACTCCTGTCTCATCCTTGGCAAGGACGTGTTCTACCACTAAAC
>CAYQUK010000013.1:2262-9843 GCA_964420875.1 uncultured Candidatus Saccharibacteria bacterium | reverse complement strand
TCCATTATCTTACCTCGTTTTGAGTTTAAAGATCTACACCAAGGGGGTACACCCACAAGATGATGAAAACCGAATGGAATTCACTAATACAATGTAGCACATATTATGCTATATGTCAATATAGAAAAGTCTTAATTTATAGACTTCACGAATGCATTATTGGAAATCTTGCGGCCGAGGAATGCCTCGATACTGTCTTGCTCGGGGCGACTGCCACCATGGGCGAGTATCTCGCGTCTATATTTCATACCCAATGTCTTGTTAGTCAATCCTCCCTCTTTAAATATACTGTAGGCGTCTTTTGCTAATCTCTCTGCCCAAAGATATGAATAGTACCCCGCATCATAACCTCCAACAATATGTGAGAATTTTGAGACAAATAGTATACCCTTTGTCTCGTCTATCATATATCTACTCATGAGCTCATGATAATGTTTAACTGGGTCTGTAGCAACACCAGTATACAGATCAACATCGAGTAGCCCCTGCACACATTGCCTGGTGTAAAATATAGCCTGGAAAAGATTTTTTGTTTTTACAATTTTATCTATCAACTCTTTTGGCATTGGAGCGCCAGTCTTATAATGTTTACCTAGTTTCTTTAAAATACTTTCCTCTGCTACCCACTGCTCCATTATTTGACTAGGCATCTCAACAAAATCCCAAACTACATTTGTGCCAGCGTGACTTGCGTGTTTCGCCTCGGTCAATAGCCCGTGTAGACCATGACCAAACTCGTGGAACAATGTCTCTATCTCGCGAACTGTTAACAATGATGGCGAGTTCTTTGTAGACTTTGGAAAGTTACAAATCAGTGTCGCAAATGGTGAGCGATACAGATTCTTTTCGAGCTGTGCTCCCTCTATTATTGGCATCATACATGCGTGACCATATTTACCATCACGTGGATGAAGATCTAAAGCTAGATACGCGATAATTTGTTTTGACTTTTTGTCATGTATTTCAAAAAGATTTGCATCCCTATGCCACAGCTTTATCTCTGACTTTTTAACTGTAAATCCAAACAGGTCCCCAAAATGGGTAAACATAAAATCCATCACAGACCCCAATTCAAAATACTGTCTCATTTGTTGCTCATCGAGTGCGTAATCCTTTTCATATATTCTGTTAACCAGATACCCTGTATCATGAGTGTGTATATTTTTATAACCCGCCTCCTCGGCCTCTCTAGCAATAGTCATATAGTCCCTCTTCACAGCTGGAGCCAATTTCTTTAGCAGGTCGTTCTTCATTTTATAAACATGTTTCTCATGCTTAGCCATGCGCACTTCTGATCTATATCTAGCATGATTATCATAACCAAGTATCTTTGATTTCTTTGCGCGTAGTTTGACTAGCTCTTTTAAAATAGTGACATTACGTGCTCCGCCTTGATTGTTAAAAAGCTTGTACATCTCTTTCCTCTTATTCCTATCATGAACGTATTTCATAAACGGTCCATACTCTGGATATTGCAATGAGACTTTATACTTACCATCTACCATTTGTAGTGAGTTTTTAACCAGCTCTGGCATACCCGCAATTTGTGATTCGTCACAAAGTATATAACTAGTGTCCTCATTAATGCGTGCGTCATATTCATTTTCTAGCTCACTACACTTCTTGTCTATTTTCTTTATAGCTTCTCTGTCTTTTACTGCCAAATCAAAGCCTAGACGTTTAAACCCGAGCATAATATCGTCGAGCAGTCTGATGTCTTGTTTGTCCAGATTCTTTTTTTCTTTTTTGTAGTTACCAGTGTAATACTCCTTGATAGCCACATACATACCCTCATCATATGCAAGATCTACAGAGAGATGTGAAAACTCCACCTCGGCCATACGAGCTGCATCACGTATTTCTTTTTTATCACTAGTGAGTGCCAAGGTGTGTATCTCATAGAGCATGCGCGACTCATTGTCATTCGACACCTCATACGCTCCAACAGTATTTAAAAATGTTCTGTCTTCCTTTTTAATTTTCTTTATACTTTCTTGTCTCTCTCTTATTGTGTCAGCTGCTTTTTTTGGGAAAGATAAAATCTGCTTTGTGCCCATCTTGCACCAAGCAAAGTCACTTTGGGTTAATTGTGTGTACTTCATACACCCATTATAACAAAAATCCCGCCGAGGCGGGATTTTTGTTTGCTTTGTTAAATTTAGTTGCGAGTATCGCGTGGAACCATTGGGCGAGCTTCGTTTACAACTAGGCTGCGTCCCTCTAGATCACTACCGTCAAGTGTTGCAATTGCTTTGTCAGCATCTGCACCATTCATCTCAACGAAACCAAATCCTTTTGAACGATTCATCGCTCTGTCAATAATAATCTTTGCTGATATTACTTGTCCAAAAGGGGCAAATAACGCTGCAAGGTCTTGATCGCCGTATTTAAACGGTAGACCACCTACAAATAACTTTTTCATGTACTCTGTCAATATAACACGACCACAGAAAATTAGCAAGTTAGAATGCCTTCATCTTTTCCACAATTTCCTCAACAACTTTTGGGTCTGCACCGAAACCAAAGTTGTACCTTGGGGCTGTGGCAAAAACATAGTCCTGATTCCTAGCTCTTTCTATTGGACCTATTGGGGCAGCTGTAGGGTAACCATCAAAATTATTCTTTTCCCACTCAGTCCACTTGTCTATTGGGTATATCAAAACTGGCACAAACTCGCGCGTGTCCTCATCTACAGACGATGGAGGTGTGATGGTGATTGTCCTGCCATATTGCACAGTGCCAGTAGCCACCTTGTACCCGTCCCAAGATTTAGGCAGAGTGAGCGAGAATCCAAAATCAGTATTCTCATACAACAATGTGGTGGTAGCAGTACTGGTTGCCTCGTTAGTATTTGATACCGGTGTAGTTGTTGTTGCGACGATAGGAGTGGCATCTACAACCTGTTTCTCTGGTCTATTTTTAAACCAATATCCTAAATAGAGAGACCCTGCCAAAACAGCTACGAATCCTATAACAATGGCATATCCGAACTTTGTCATATATCAAGCATAGCACAAATATAAAATTGGGTATAAACTCAAAATATGCAAAGATATTTTAATACTAAGAACTTACTCATACTAATACTCGGGATAATAATAGGTGTCCTATTTACTTACAATCACAAACCTGTGAACAATATGACTCACGACATGAATATGACTGACACTATGAATGGTATGACTAGTGGACTGGAAAACAAATATGGCAGAGACCTTGAGAAAGCCTTTCTGACAGAGATGATACCTCATCATGAAGGTGCCGTAGCGATGGCAAGAATGATAATCAAAAATCCTAGTGCTGACGCAGACATATTAAAATTCGCATTTGATATTATCAATAATCAAAGCAAGGAGATCGACGTGATGAAGGTGTGGTTAGAAACTAAATATAAATAAAAACTATTTAGAAATATATTTCCAATATTCTTTTTGAATATATTGGCAAACGATACCGAAACAATAAGCAAATAAAACAAACAATAATAACAAGCCAATATAAGGGATAATCAAAAATGAGATCAGAAAACAAATACCCAAAACTAGAGACTTTATAGATATACCAGACCTGCTATAGAGCAGATACTCCTCTGCTACCCCAGCCATAACTATAGGCATTATTGCACTAGCGGCGACTGATATAAAAATAAATGGTATGAGTATGATAACTCCAATAAATAAAAGCGGGCCGCTAAATAGCAATGCTATAGATGTTACTAGCAAAACAAAAAACATGGCGATACCGAGTTTGAATACTGAGAAAGAAATAGCCCTGCCATTCCTAGCGATGATATCCAATATATTAGCTCCCTCTCTTTTGATTTCTCCTATTGTTATAGTTGGTACAGTCATATCCCCACACTACAACAAAATACTAGAATTGTAAAGCCTACCAGCTCCCGCTTGACCCACCCCCTCCTGACGAGCCGCCGCCGAAGCCACCAAATGATGAGCCGCTCGATCCAGAATATCCACCACCCATATGACTACCTCCCGCCCACCATGACGGGGTTGTACCAGAGGACTTTGCTGCTTTAAAATTTTTTGAGACAAAATAATCAAAAACAAAACCAACGACAGTAATCAGAAATACCCAGACGACTTTATATAAGAAAATAAATAATATCAGAGCAAGAACAAAACCGATCACACCGCCCAGCCACCAACTTTTACTGCGTCCCAGTATCGCCGCGAGTATCGGAACAATGAAAAAGAAAAATAGAAAAGCGATATTGATAAACATTTCTGCAGACATGCCTCCATCAACGTCGTTACTATTAGCGACATACGTCTCTCCTTGGGTCGCATTCATAATTGACACAGTCGCTAACTCTACAGCACCATCATAGTCTCCACCCCTTAGATAAGGTGTCATGTTTGTAAGTATCTGATTGCTTTCCAAATCTGTCATCGCTCCCTCGAGACCATAACCTACCTCAATGCGAGACTTTCTTTCTTCTAATGAAAGTAACAACAACACGCCATTATTGTTTTCTTTTGATCCTATTCCCCAATCACGGAACATTTGCACTGCATACTCCTCTATATATCTGCCATCCATATTTGGGATGATGGCTATTGATATCTCATGTGTTGTGCTGGCTTTAAACTGTGCCAACTCTATATTGAGTTTATCTTTTGTTTCCGTAGACAAGACATCCGCAAAGTCATTTACATAGTTAGTCGGTTTGTACGGTATATCAAATGCAAAAGATGTGACAAAGAAAAAAGCACCTATAATAGAAAACGTTACAAGTGCTTTTTTCATATCTATATTTCTAACGGATTAAAATTGTACCTTTGGAGCTGTCTCGGCACCAGTCTGTTGCAATTCAAAGTATGGACGAACATCAAATCCGAACACCTTTGCGAACAACATACCTGGGAAAGCCTTAACTTTTAAATTATAAGCCTGCACGACATTGTTAAAATCCATACGAGCTACAGCTATTCTATTCTCTGTCCCCTCTATTTCTTTTTGCAGAGACATAAAGTTCTCATTTGATTTTAATTGAGGGTAAGCCTCAGCTACTGATAGCAAGCGTGATACCATTACTCCAAATTGTCCTTGGGCATCATTAAAATTTTTCAATGCCTCAGGATTATTAAGTGCCTCTGCTGTCAGTGTGACTTGTCCAACTTTTGCGCGAGCCTCAGCAATACCTACAAACACATCTTTCTCTTGCTTTGCTACACCCTGAACTACTGACACAAGATTTGGAACCAGGTCAAAACGACGCTGATACTGAGTTGTCACCTGTGCCCACTTTGCATTTGTGTCCTCAGATAATTTTACAAAACCATTATAACTAAATGCCCCTAAAACAATTAATAAAACTACGAGACCCCCTAAAATAAACAATCCTTTATTTTTCATATTTTTAGTATAGCACTAGATATTCTCGCCGCGAAGTACCGCTATACGCTCTTCGATTGGTGGATGTGTAGCAAACAGTCTCTGGAAAAATGTCTGATGGCTGGCACCACCTAATGGACAAGATATATAAAGATGAGCTGTGGCTGGATTAGCATTTTGCATTGGCTGTTTGAAATTGGATATCTTCATAAGCGCGCTCGCCAGACCCTCTGGATAACCAGTTAATAATGCTCCACCAGCGTCAGCCATGAATTCACGCTTCCTTGATATTGATGACTGCACTATCACTGCTGCTATTGGGATAATCAAACTGGCCACCACACCGACTATCATCATAAACATATTATTCCCCTCACGCTTGTCACCTACAAATGACGCATGCATAGCAAAGTTAGCAAGAGTAGACAGTACACTCGCCATCACAACCACCACTGACATTATTAATATGTCTTTGTTTTTGATATGACTCATCTCATGAGCCATCACACCCTCCAGCTCTCCACGATTGAGCATTGCGAGCAGCCCTGTAGTCGCGGCCACAGCCGCATGCTTGTCATTACGTCCTGTTGCAAAGGCATTTGGTGCTGGGTCGTTAATAACATATATGGCAGGTTTTGCTAGACCATCACGCTTTGCGAGCATGTCTACTATTTCGTGTAGCTCGGTATATTTTTGAATGTCAGCAGGTATTGCCCCACTCATTGAGAGAGCTATTTTGTCAGAGAAGAAATAACTGACAACATTTTGAACGATAGCCATAAATAGGGCTATCCAAATATAATCAGTATTACCAGTTGCTCCAGCCAGAACATAACCAAATGCGACTATTGCGCCAGTTATGGCAGCGAGCAATAGAAAAGTCTTTATATTGTTGGTTGACTTTTGTTCTATAAAGTGGTTTTTATTCATATGTCTATCTACTATAAGATAACCACCGAAAATGTCAATGTGTGACTTTTTGATTTTAATCCAGTTTTAATATAGTATTCATATTAAACTGTTCTTGAAAAAACTTGTAAAAGGAGACCAAAATGGTCATTTACTGGTATCTGAGCCCGGCCATGCACATCGAACCAAATCCAAACAGGAAGGGAGGTAAAGTCTATCGCCCCCTACACCCGTGGGGAGTGGGCATCATAAACAAAATGGCGGAATACTTGCGTCGACACAATGGCGAAAACGTTGACGCTGTGCTGTTTTACTCGAAATCGGAAATGGTCATGCCTGTATGGCTTGAGGTTGTGATGGGGCATGAGTCGCTCCGACCAATGTTCACCTCAGCAGAAAAAGAAATACTCAGCACACCCCAAGAGGTAAATGCGAGTTTACGAAAGTCTCACCAACACGCAGGCAAAACCGTTTTGGTCATCGCAACTGAAAAGAGCGACTTAGCCAAAATAGAAAATGTTTCTGGGGCGAGTAAAATAAGTCTCTTTTTGAACCTTATAGGCGAAGGTGGTGGTGGTCTCACAAAAATAAGACATGAATCAAAAAACTTCCGCGAGGACTGGGCACTAATCTAACGGAGGACAGCCTCCGAACAAAAGCTGCGCGATGCGCGGCTTTTTTTATTTAAACACCAACCTTTTTATGGTATTATTAGGAGATGCAAGAAAAAGATAATCTATACAGGATTCGCCACTCACTAGCCCATATACTCGCTATGGCAGTACTCGAAAAGTACCCAAATGCCAAGATAACCCTGGGTCCACCGGTGGATAATGGATTCTATTATGATATTGATTTTGGGGCTGACAAATTGTCACCAGAGGACTTCCCGGCTCTTGAGACAAAAATGAAACAAATCATAAAAGAGGATTATGACTTTGTGATGAACGACATATCAAATGACGAGGCGCTAAAAATGTTTGCGGACAACAAATATAAAACAGAGCTGATCACAGAGCTGATCAAAAACGATGCCAAGCTCACAACCTACACCACTGGTGAGTTTACAGACCTCTGCGAAGGTCCACATGTATCAAATACTCGCGACATTGACCCAGAATGTTTCAAACTTGATAAAGTCGCTGGATCATATTGGCGTGGTGATGAGAAGAATGCAGTGCTGACTCGTGTGTATGGATTGGCTTTTGAAAACAAAACAAAACTGGATGAGTATGTAACACAAATGGAAGAGGCTAAAAAACGTGACCACCGCGTTCTCGGTCGCGAGCTGGGACTATTTATATTCTCTGACCTTGT
>CAYQUK010000013.1:0-2162 GCA_964420875.1 uncultured Candidatus Saccharibacteria bacterium | reverse complement strand
TCAGGAGAGCTGAATGGTCTGTCACGTGTGCTATCTATCACTCAGGATGATGCGCATGTGTTCTGTATGGAGTCTCAACTGGAGGAGGAGATGAACAACATTTGGAATCTAATAGAAAAATTCTACTCTACTTTTGGATTTACAAAATTAACACCTAGATTCTCACGTCGCGATGACGACCCAAAATTCAAAGGCAATATGGATCTGTGGGAAAAGGCAGAAGGAGCGATCAAGAATCTGCTTGACAAGCGTGCAGCTGGCAAATGGGTTGATGGTGAAGGCGAGGCAGCGTTCTATGGTCCAAAGATAGACTTTATGGCCGAGGACGCAATAGGTCGCAAACATCAAGTAGGAACAATACAATTAGACTTTGTTCAGCCTACCAACTTTGGATTGGAATATGTAAATGAAGAAGGTAACCGCGCTATGCCTGTGATGATACATTGCGCTATCGCTGGATCATTAGAGAGATTCCTATCTGTTTATCTCGAGCACTCTGCTGGAGTGTTCCCTCTTTGGCTTGCGCCGAACCAAATCAAGATCATCCCTATCAAAAATGATTTACATTTAGAGTATGCAGAAAATGTTTATCGAGAATTAAAAGAGTCTGGTATACGTGTTGACCTAGACAGCGATAAGAATGGTCTCGGCAAAAAAGTCCGCGAAGCAAAAGATATGAAGTATCCATATTGGATAGTTATCGGCGACGCCGAGATTACTGGCAACACTGTCACCCTCGAGTCCCTCTCCGGCGACAAAATGTCCGTGTCCCTCCCCGACCTTATTAAAAAATTAAAGGAGGAGATAAGTAATAAAAAGTAATATATGCAAGAAAAGACAAGATTCATTTCTTTAGTTGCAGCAGAAACTGTAAGATGGACTTCTTTAGTTATGCTCATATTGATAGCGTTACTAACATATGGTCGCTATGTAGATCACAAAAAAACTTTTACACCAGAAGACTACTCACTAA
This sequence comes from uncultured Candidatus Saccharibacteria bacterium, assembly GCA_964420875.1. Lineage (GTDB taxonomy): Bacteria > Patescibacteriota > Minisyncoccia > Phycocordibacterales > UBA5272 > JAUPVO01. The sequence goes on along the minus strand of CAYQUK010000013.1, from coordinate 1,189 downwards.
GTAAAATTACACGTGAGAAATGTACAAAAGAATATCCACCAGAAAAATGGTCCTGGTACTGCAACCCTGAGCCAAAAATTGAATTTTATAATAAAAGTCTAAAAGACTTCTTTTATGACCAAAAAAAGTTTATAGCATTTTCTATAGTGTCTTTTATTATATCTTTCATACTTGTAAGAATTTTATCGCGAACAAATTTTACAAAAATAGAAATACATGGCAGAGCTTCTTATTTGAGCACATTGATAATGAGTAGTATTAACAAAATTAATTTACTTTTAATAAACATATCTCTAATTACAATAATATATCTATATTTCTTTGCTGATGATTGTGGTTTCCCTGGCTGTGCTTTCTTTGCAATATTTTTGTTAGGTGTCTATTTTATTCCATATTCAATTTTTTCTTTTGTAACATTTAAACTTTCTCAGAAATTTAAATTCGACACTAATTACAGCGCGGAAAGGTCTAAGTCGGCAAAAACTTTTGCATTTATTGTTTTCTGCGTTACTCGATACTTTTTATTTTATATTTTCTACAATCTAATCTATTCAGCGTTTGGAATTGAGGTTAACTCCGAAATAATCATGGGGACATTCTTTCTTACTATCCCCATATACTATATAGTCTTATATAGAAATCTAATCAGAAACACAGAAATTATAAATAACAATATTACAACTACACCCGAAATTGATAAAATTTTAGAAAATGTGGCGAATAAAAATAACCAGTAAAATGTTATAATTAAAATATATGTCAGACATAATTTCATTTCAACAATTTTCAGATCTAAATACTATTGGAGTATTAACACTACTCATTCTAAATATAATTTTGGTAATCGGATACTTCACATCAGACAAAATTAAAAGTTTATTAACTAAAATCTCATATGAGGCTTGGATTTGGCTAATAGTTCTGATACTTGGAGCAGGAATAGTCGGAGCAAATATGTATGAGTATGTATACAATGATCCACCATGTATGTTCTGTTGGTATCAACGTGTGACCATATATGGTATGTTCATTATTGCTTTTGTGGAGTTGCTAAAGAAAACAAAAATAGCACACGTATTCATATCAGTATTCGCAACCATCACCGCACTAATCGCAACATATCACTACTCATTTCATTTTCGTAAATACGTTCTCAACGAGTCAGCCCTAACCATGCCCTGCTCAAACA
>CAYQUK010000012.1:0-11269 GCA_964420875.1 uncultured Candidatus Saccharibacteria bacterium | reverse complement strand
ATCGTAGTTGACTGACTTGCCCTCATTTACGATCATCACTTTCGTAGGTACGTCCTCTATGGCTTCGCCATCTTTGACCTTGGCCTTGACGCGATGTGCGATTGAGATAACTCGTCCGCTCGTTGGAGCGGGATGTAAAGGTACAACATTGTCTTGCGACATTTTAAACTCCTTAGGAGAAATGGCTGTGAGACGCACAGCTAACATAGAGGAGATAGCCACTCAAGTATCAAAGATACAGACGCTGAAGGACTCCTCTTTTATATATTCATAAACATAAATACATAAAAGAAGAGGTGAGAGAGTGTGGGTTAAAACGACATGCGTTAAGTCTTGATAACTCTCACCAAAATTGAAAAGAACTTTTTTATTTTTTGAGTTAAATCCTTGCGAGAACGACGGAATAGTCTTTAAAGACACGGGAAGGTAGCTCGCAAGAAAAGGGATCGTATGAGAGTGCTTCGGGAGTCGTAAAAGACAGAGGGTTCAAACTCACACGAAAAGGGTTGGGAGGAGAAATGTCAATAAGTCTAAAAGACAGCTTGTTTTAACTCCTCCCAGAAACTGGGGGCTTAATGATTGATAGGGTGAATACAGTCTTTAAAGAAAAGTAAACCAAAATCAACATCAAGCAATAAATACTCTAATATATAATTGACTATATGTCAATTATATTGTGTGGGTGGACCCTAGCGGATTCGAACCGCTGACCTCCTCAGTGCAAATGAGGCGCTCTACCAACTAAGCTAAGGGCCCGTGTGGCTATATATTAACATATGCCAATCATTCTGAGAAGAGGTATATGTTATAATTGAAATATGTTTAAAAAGGGGATAATTTTGTTTTTAGCTGCTATAAGCATTTTTTCTATTACCTCTTTTGCCACAACTAAAAAGGTTGCAACTCCAAAAGTGGCATTGCCAAAACTAAAGACATTTACAGTGTCGGCATGGGTCCCATATTGGAGAGCAGCGAGCGGAACAGAGGAAATAATCAAAAATATAAAGAAGGTTGACATCATATCTCCGTTCTCATTTGAAATGACCGAGACAGGAACTTTCAAGGACCCTATGAAGCTGGATCGTGACCCCTATAAAAGCATGATTGCTACAGCAAAGAAAAATGGAAAACTAGTGGTTCCAAGTATATTATGGTGGGCAGAGGGTGATATGCGTGAGAGTATGGATTTTGTATTGCGTGATGAGGATTTACGTTCTGCTGTTATATATGATATCAAAGAGGTGGTAAAGAAATATAACTTGGACGGTATAGACATAGACTTTGAAAATAAAAAAGCTGAATCAAAAGATGTATTTACAAAGTTCCTAACTGAATTATCTGTCGAGCTGCACAAAACTGGCAAGCTATTAATATGTACTATCGAAGCTCGCACACCTATAGATTCAAAATACACCACGGTAACAGCTGAGGTACTCAAAAATGTACAGTATGCGAATGACTTTAAAGCCATAGGAAAAGTGTGTGACCAAGTTCGCATCATGGCATATGATCAGGCAAATGATGACAAGCAGCTGAACGTCGCAAGAGGTGAAGGATACAAACCTGTAGCAGACATAGACTGGGTTGAAAAAGTGCTCACTCTCGCAATGCGTGATATAGAGTGGAAGAAAATAATAGTAGGCGTGCCGACATATGGATACAAATATGAAGTCATACGTGACACATCGGGCAAGATAACAAAATACTCCCGAATAGGAAGTATGAACTGGTTCTATGCGGATGAGTTAGCAAAAGAATTAAAAATAACCCCGACGAGACATGTGAGTGGTGAGCTGAACTACTCATACAAAAAAGATGGCAAGGAGTACCTGGTCTGGTACAGTGACGCTGAGTCTATAAAACAAAAAGTAACGTTAGCTAAACTATATAAAATAGGAGGCATAGCAATATTTAAAATTGACGGCAATAACGATCAAAATATATGGAAGAATTTGTAATCAAACAGGGTAGATTTGAAGGACCGTATACGAAACTATTAGAGTTGATAGAGAGTAGAAAGTTATCTATATCTGAAATATCACTTGCTGCTGTGGCTGATGAATACATCGAATACACCAAAACAATAGAGGAGGAGAATAGGGGAGAGATATCTAAATTCATACTCGTTGCTGCGACACTCATGCTGATAAAAGCAAAGTCACTACTGCCAAATATACAATATACAGACGAGGAGGCCGGGCAAGTGGAGGACCTGACAAAGAAATTAAACCTAATCAGGGAGCTACGCGAAGCAGAAAAGCTTATCAAAAGTAAATGGAATAGAAACAATATCTATGGCCGTGACAAAACGAAATACAAAGACATAGTGTTTGCACCGAGTCAAAATATTAACTTGGCAAATATTTACTCAGTAGCCATGCTAACACTCGCTAATATGCCAAACTTTGAAAAGCTTAAAAATATTGCCGTACAACAAAGTATACGCATAGAAGATGTTATTGAAAGAATGGTAAGGCATATCAAGGATAGTTTCAGTACTCTCAAGGAGTTCGCAAAGAGTCTCGGGGGTGATGATAAAGAAAAAGTAAAGGCGAGCCTGATTGTTAGCTTCTTAGCATTGCTCGAAATTATGAAGCAGGGTGGTATAGACGCCGAGGAGGTGGATGGTGATATACGTATTATCAAAAAAGAGATATAATAAAAAAATAACATGGAGCACAATACTGAAAATCTGCCGAGCAAGATAATAACCACACTTTTCCTATCTGGTGACCCGGTATCTATCAAAACACTTTGTGAGCTACTCGAGGTAAATGAGAATGACATCAGGTCAGTATTAGGAGAAGTAAAACAAAAACTAAATGCATCTAGTCTAGACCTGATAGACCAAAACAATCAGCTCACAATCACAACACAGTCTGAATATGCCGACATAGCAGTACATTTGCGTGAGTATGAACTGTCGAGCGAGCTGACCCCTGCACAATTGCAAACACTCACCATAGTGGCATATATGGGGCCTATTAATAATGCTAATGTGTCATTCATACGTGGAGTACAATCGTCACAAACGCTGAGATCGCTGGCGACACGTGGCCTCATAACCAAATCAGACACAAATTATAATGTCAGTATAGACAGCATGAAGTATCTAGGTATCAGCAACATATCTGATCTGCCATCTTATGATGAGACAAGAGAAAAACTAAATGCAAAAATATCCGAAGCTTTAAATGGTTAATATGAATAGACTGAATAGAAAACGCTTTAACTTTTTATTTGTAACAGTACTAGCGATAGCCATAGGTGTAACTTTTTACTTTTTACCAGACCGCATATATCTAGGCATCAATGACATAGACATATCCCAAGACATAGAGTTAGACGGAGATACCACTTTAAAATCATATCCGTACAATGACATATTGGCAGACAGCTATATAATATATGACAACACGGCAAAGAAAATATTAATACAAAAAGATAACACATTAAAACCATTAGCCAGCGTAACCAAATTAATGACCGCTCTCGTGTCTATGCGTTATTGTCAGGATACTATAATATACCAAGACGAAAATATTAAAAAAGCAGAAGCTGTTGAAATGATGTTAGTGGAGTCATCAAATGAGATAGCCGAAGCGTTAGCAAATATATGCCCAAATAGACAAGACTTTATCGATAACATGAATAACACGGCAAAGGACCTCGGTCTCAGCATGACTTTTATTAATCCGAGTGGATTGGACGAAAACAATGAGACAGAGAGTTCTGCTTTTGGCAGCCCTCTAGATGTTGCGATACTAATTAACAGATTATACTTGGACTATCCGACAATACTCGAGTCGACTTCATTTTCTGTTTTTAATGGCATCAAAAATACTAACAATTATGCCAGTAATTGGCCATTTTTACTCGGGTCAAAAACTGGCTACACAGATGTTGCTCATGGTAATTTAGCTATACTTTTTGAGCCTATACCGAACAAAAGAGTGTCAATAGTGGTACTCGGATCTACAAAAGATGGCAGATTCACAGATGTTCAAAAACTGATGAATTGGTATCTAAAAAGACTATAAAAGGTGATATAATAAGGGGATGAACCCTGACACATTACTCAGCATACTGATACCTAGCATAACAACATTTGTAATCGGTATAGCAATCACTCCGATAATTACAAATTTTCTTTATGAGAAAAAACTTTGGAAAAAGAAAAATGTTTTTAAAACAATAGATGGCAAAGAGGCAACATTAACAGCAAAGATACACAATGACGAAGGGACCCCGGTGCCTCGTCTTGGTGGTTTGGTTATATGGGTGGGAGCACTGTTATCTGCGGCTATATTTTATTTTATATCCAATGTATTTGGCCAAGATGGGAATCTGCTCGACAGGCTAGATCTGATCTCTCGCAACCAAACATGGCTACCTCTCGCAGCGTTGCTGTTTGGTGGAATATTAGGAGCTATAGATGATCTGCTTGTTGTGGACTATTTTTCAAAAGGTGGAACATATGTAGGTGGAGGCTTATCACTAAGAATTAGATTGTTGTGTGTTGGTCTGATAGGGGCATTTGTGGCATATTGGTTTGTATTTAAATTAGGTTTCGATGCTGTGACTATACCTTTTTATGGAGAACTTATAATTGGACCTTATTGGTACGCAGCATTGGTTATTATTACCATGCTAGCTATATTTAGCGGAGGCATAATAGATGGAGTAGATGGTCTCTCTGGTGGCGTTATGACAGCCATATTCTCATCGTACGGCATAATAGCTATGACTCATGGCCAATATGACCTGGCAAAACTCTGTTTTGTTATTGTGTCTGCAATATTAGCTTTCTTGTGGTTCAATATTCCTCCGGCTAGATTTTATATGTCCGAGACTGGCATGATAGCTTTGTCTCTATGCTTATCTGTTGTTGTTTTTCTTGTTGATGGAGTTGCTGTTCTGCCTGTTGTTGGATTTTTACTTATGGCAACCGTAATGTCGGTTTTGATACAGCTTTTTTATAAAAAGTTTTTCAAAAGAAAACTATTTTTAATAGCGCCGATACATCATCACTTTGAAGCAAAAGGTTGGCCAAATTATAAAGTCACAATGAGGTATTGGATAATAGCCTTTATGTGCTCTATGGCGGGTATAATACTTTCTCTCTTTTAATACATGATAAAGAGTCAGATTAAAAAGCATTTAGATACAGCAAATATATCAAAACCGCTTTTTATTGCTAGCTTAATTTTGATAATTTTTGGATTTATTAATTTTTTATCTGCATCTCTTGGGATACTCAGTCGTAATGAGATAAAGTTTTTTAATATGATAGAGACTCAGATCATCAGTTATTGTATTGGGGCTGTGGCACTGCTGATCGCACTTTATATACCTTACAAAATATATTACAAATACTCTATAGCTATATTTGCGGCAAGCATCATTCTTTGTTTTATGGTGTTTATACCTGGTTTAGGATTTAGTCATGGTGGGGGAACAAGGTGGATAAATATATTTGGATTTTCACTGCAACCAGGAGAAATATTAAAATTTTCATCTGTGATAATGACTAGCTGGTTCATATACAAATTCCAAAACAAATTAAATAATATATTTATATCAATAGGAATATTTGGAGGTATTATAGGTCTGTCTGCTGTTGCAATGTTTTTACAAAAAGACCTGGGGACGCTGGTTATACTAGCGGCTGCGTGTTTTTCTGTTTATTTTATAGGTGGGGCAAAAATAAAACACATTGCCTTGCTCGGTGTTGTGGGGACTGTAGCCATCGCAGCGTATGCATATATGAATCCATATATAATGAGCCGTTTGGATGTATTCAGTAATAAAACCAATGACACTCTTGGGTCATCATATCAGACAAAACAGGCTCTAATTGGTGTGGCCTCTGGGGGGCTGGCTGGTAGGGGAATAGGGCAAAGCATACAAAAGTTCAGCTATTTGCCAGAACCAGTTGGTGACTCGATATTTGCTGTTACAGCAGAGGAGTGGGGGTTGCTCGGGTCTACATTAACCATTTTCTTGTTTGGATTTATAATAGTCTATTCTGTATTGCAAAGCGACAAACAAAAAAATCAATTTGCAAAAAGTCTAATAATCGGTCTCGCTGCACTTTTTTTCACGCAGACCATATTAAATATAGCCTCCATGATAGGTCTCATACCACTTTCCGGTGATATATTGCCATTCTTTTCTCAGGGTGGTACAGCTCTTATTGTAAATATGTTTCAACTTGGGTTATTATTACAATTAACAAAGAAAAGAATATGAAAATAGTAATTACAGGTGGAGCAAGCGGAGGACATTTTGTACCGCTCATGGCGGTATCAGAATCTATAGTTAGAAGCGCGTATGAACAAAAGCTTTTGCAGCCAAAAATATATTATTTTGGCAACAGCCCAAAGAACCCAAACATGCTATGGGAAAGAGGTCTAGTGTTTGAACGTGTGCCATCTGCCGAGATGAATTCACAATTCAAAACCATAGGAGGATTTTTAAAAACAGTGTTTGGGTTTTTTGTTGCTATATACAAATTATTTAGAATATATCCCGACGTGGTATTTGTAAAAGGTGGTCTCGATGGAGCAACTACAGCTCTCGCTGCCTATATATTACAAATACCTATCATAGTTCACGAAAGTGACTCTGTACCAGGACGTGTAACAACATTTTTATCTAAATTGGCAGAACGTGTGGCTGTATCATACAAAGGTGCTGCTGCATATTTTAAAAATGGCAACATAGCAAATACAGGTCAACCAATAATAGAAAAATGTCTGGCGCCAGAGGGTTACCAAAAACACTACCCGACAGAAAAACCTACAATATTGATAACAGGTGGGTCACAAGGTAGTGTGCGTATTAACAATGCAATATTTGCAATACTTCCTCAGCTGACAGAAAAATATAATGTTATACATCAATGCGGAGAAGCTAATTATGGGACATTAAAAATAGAATCAGATGTGTTGCTGGGTAAAAATAATAAGGACTATACTCTTGCTGGAAGCTTTAATTTTAGCGATATATATCCAAAGGTAGATTTTGCTGTCACAAGAGGTGGGTCTACTTTGTTTGAATTAGCAGAGTGGCAGATACCGAGTATTGTTATACCGCTCCCAGAAAGCTATCGCGATCATCAAAAAGAAAACGCTCGCGCGCAGGAGGTGATCGGCTGGGCGAAAATGTTAACAGAGGAAAATCTATCTCCAAATATATTACTTTCGACAATAGATAATTTGCTTGGCGACAGATCAGAATATGAAAAAATGGCAAATGCGGCCAAAGAGGTTAATAAATACAATGCCGCAAAAATAATAGCCGATGAGATAATCAAAATATCTCTATCTCATCATTAAAATTAAATGGATCAAAAAACAACAAAGACTATCTCAATATTTTTACTCTTTATCTCTTTGTTTGTTGTTCATACTTTTGCACAGACCAACGAGTCTACATTGCGTGACTCCATATCAAAGACAAATGATGAGATCAAAAAATTAGAACAAGAAATAGCAAAATACGCTAGTGATATTTCTAGCACTCAAAAAGAAGCGAAAACCTTAAAAGACGCCCTCAAGGTCCTTGAAGATAGAAAGTCTAACCTAGAGAAACAAATATCACTGACTGGCTACAAGATGTCTCAAACTCAAGACAGTATCACCAGTACCAGCAAAAAAATAGAAGACACAAATTTAAAAATAAAAACTCTAACAAGTGGTGTAGCCGAGTCTCTTCGCAACAAAATAAAATTGTTTGATTTAAATAATGAGTTATTATCATACACAGCGGCAGAAAATATTAGCTCACTATATGACAAGATGCATTCTAATCAAGACTTTCAAAATGACTTAAAAAAGACCAGTAGTGAGTTGAAGGTTTTAAATGAAGACTTAACTAAAAACAAAAGTTTGTATGAAAATCAATACAAAGACCTAAATGAACTCAAGGACGAGCTCAAGGATAAAAAAAGTAGTGTCTTGTTAACTCAAAAAGAAAAAGACGATCTCTTAAAAAGCACAAAACAAAAAGAGGCGAATTATCAGAAAATGCTCGAGGACAGAAAACAGAAAAAGCTTTCTCTAGAAAAAGAGGTCCTAGATTTTGAGTCAAAGTTAAAAGCTATAGTTGATGTTTCAAAATTACCAAAATCAGGTTCTGGAGTACTACAATATCCAGTTAAAAAAGTCGTAGTCACTCAGACATTTGGAACAACAGCATTCTCAACTCAAAACCCTCAGGTTTACAATGGATCAGGTCACAATGGAATAGACTTTGGTATGCCTGTTGGTACAGCCATATACAGTGCTGCTGATGGTAAAGTCGTTGGCACTGGTAACAGCGACTTGGCATGTGCCGGAGTGTCATATGGTAAATGGATACTCATCCGTCACAACAACGGCCTCAGTACATTGTATGCTCACTTGTCATCGATAGATGTGTCTCAGGGTCAAACCGTTGCCTCTGGCGCAAAAATAGCCTCGAGTGGCAATACTGGCTACAGTACTGGTCCACATTTACACTTTACAGTATACGCATCTGACGCTGTGCGTGTCTCTGGTGCTGGTGAGTACAAAAGCAAGGTTTGTGGTACTGACTTATACATTCCGGTGGCACCACGCAATGGATACCTTAACCCTTTGACGTATTTATAATATACTGAAGATATGATAACCATGACAACAGCTCAACTCGTGACAGTATCCATAGTGGTGTTTTTTGTGGGGTATATAATCGGGGTAGTCATATGGGACAAATTTTTACATGGCGGTTTTAAATTATAAAATAATAATATGAAGGAAAGAGTATTCGAACTAGATAGTTTTATTTTAATACAGTTTGGTATTTTATTAATTGGGGTAGTGGTAGGTATTTATTTCTGGCACAAGATATTGCATTGGTAAAAGCCTTTTGTTTTATAGTATCCATAGTCGCAAAAGATATATTGTGCGACATTAACCATATATAAAGTTATCCCCAGTTAGACCTTAGAAAATAGCTTTTGTCTAGTCCCCTTACTTCCTCATCTCTTATATACTGGCTGGACATCTATGACCCAAGACACCGCGTTAACAATTATGAAGCTTGGCCATTCTATTTTTCTAACTGGTGGCGCTGGTACTGGGAAAACTTTTGTACTGAACGAGTATATATCATGGTGCAAGAGACATCGCATCAACATCGCAGTCACAGCATCCACAGGTATAGCTGCTACTCATATTGGGGGCTCTACCCTACACAGCTGGTCTGGCACAGGTATCAAAGAGGCTCTGACTGACATGGATCTCGATGCATTGTCGCAAAAGAAAAATCTCTATGATAGATACACACGTACACAGGTACTAGTTATCGATGAGGTCTCGATGTTGCATGCATACAGACTCGACATGGTGGATCGCATAGCTCGTATGATGCGTGGCAACAGTCAGCCATTCGGCGGCATGCAAGTCATCATGTGTGGAGACTTTTTTCAGCTACCTCCAATATCTAAAAATGGTCAGGCCAAGGATTTTGTTTTTTATTCTGCCGTCTGGAAAAAGATGAACCCTGTGATATGCTATTTGACTCGCAATTATCGTCAGCAGGACGATGCACTAGGATCAGTCCTCAACTCCATCCGTCGCAATGAGATAGAAGACGGGGTGTATGACACATTCCAAGACCTACTCGACAATCCCCCATCTGATTTTTATGATTATCCACATACCAAACTCTACACCCATAATGAGGATGTAGATCGTATCAATAGCGAGCAATATAAAAAGTTAAAAGGAAAAGAAAAAGTTTACGAGATGGAAACGAGAGGTAAAAAGCAACTCACAGACGCCATCAAGATGAACTGTCTGGCACATGAGACATTGCGACTCAAGATTGGTACCCAGGTGATGTTTATCAAAAATGACCAGAATAAGAAATATTATAATGGCACATTGGGTAAAGTGGTGGACTTTTATGTCGATGATTCTCCTATTGTTCGCACTCTCTCTGGAGATGATATTATTGTGGTGTCAGACTCATGGCATATCGAGGATGATGGGAAAATATTGGCAGAGTTAAGACAGTTGCCACTACGTTACTCTTGGGCCATAACAGTACACAAGAGTCAGGGCATGACTCTAGATCGCGCCGAGATGGACCTATCTAAATCCTTTGGCTTTGGCATGGGATACGTTGCCCTGTCGCGTGTGCGCAGTATATCTGGACTGCGCCTGCTTGGTATGAGCGGCAACGCCCTAGCCATGCATCCAGATATTATCGTTTATGATGAGGAGCTGCGTAAAAAGTCCGACCGTGCAGTCGAGGCATTGACCAAGTATGACAAGGCGGACCTGACTCAGAAGCAGAATACTTTTATCGAGCGTGCTGGTGGGAATGTAAAAGAGATGGCCATAGAAGAGGTAAAACAACTTGAGGAAAAAGATAAGACTCCGACAGCCGAGATAACATATAACATGATAGTCCAAGGCAAATCATTGGATGAGATAGCCACCCTGCGCAGCCTCACACTCGGCACCATCATCACACATCTGGAGAGTATGAAAAAGTTACACCCTGATTTAGATGTATCCTCATCCATACCAAAGGGTCTAAATAAAACAAAGATCTCAAAAATAAAAAAATCCTTAAAAGCAAATGAAAACAAATTGACCCCCACTATGCATGACTTACAGAAACTTGGAGTCGACACTAACTACGAAGAGATACGTTTAGCTAGATTAGTTTAGGATGTACAAGTCCTGCTTGTATTCTCCCTTCCCCACATATTTTGCCTCGCCATTTATTACTGCCTCATATGGCCTGCAGTGTACGCACCCCTCTTCCCCATTTTTACACTGGAAAATATTTTTTGTCCTCGCCTCCAGCATTTGCTTTGCAACTACATACACTTTGTCATACGCATCCTCGAGTGTACCTAGTGCGGCATCCACTGGTGCATCATCTCTATCTACATACCAGTACTGCGCGCCAGCTACTTTTCTTTTTTGTAAGTTATTGAGCAGCAGTTGATATATTGGCAGCTGTAGCGACCCCTCTTTCTCATCATTCTTCCCAGTTTTAAAGTCTATCACTCGCAGACTATCACTCTCAGGTAAATATTCTATCCAGTCCACCTTCCCACAAAGAATAATATTATCTGTATCGTTAAGATAATAATGTGGCAACATATCTACTTTTTCTCCGGCTACCACTGGTGGAAATTTAATAGTTTTCTTCTCTAAAAAGTTTGGATTACGTATCACCCTTTCTATCATACCTCTACCTCTCTCTTTAAATTCTGCCTCCTGCT
>CAYQUK010000011.1:12084-12392 GCA_964420875.1 uncultured Candidatus Saccharibacteria bacterium | reverse complement strand
GGTCAGCCTCTCAGCTCTCCTAAGCGTCATAGCCTTGGTAAGCCATTACCTTACCAACTAGCTGATATTGCACAGGCCTTTCCCAGAGCGTTAAAACTTTACTCTTGCGAGACCATCGCGTATTACTCTGCCTTTCGGCAGGCTATTCGCGACTCTGGGGAAAGTTCCTATGTATTACTACCTCGTTCGCCACTAGACTGTCACTCTTCCATACCTTACTTGTATTGCTACTCATTCAGTACTTCCGTGTGATTAGTCCCGTTCGACTTGCATGCCTTATCCACACCGCCAGCGTTCATCCTGAGCTA
>CAYQUK010000011.1:3942-12074 GCA_964420875.1 uncultured Candidatus Saccharibacteria bacterium | reverse complement strand
TAAAATAGAAAGTGGAACAAAAGATTTGTTTATGCATAGTATAGACCTCCTCTTTTTTGGAAGGTCTAACTTTTTCTTACTTATTGAAATTTCAATGAACGTGAGACCGATAATAGCATACCGAGACTATTTTTGCAAGCCTCTGTTTGCACTTATTTTATTGCTAATACCTAGCTATTGACGGACTATTTCAATATGGTCAATTTCTGACAATGCCCCTATCATACCACCCAATATACAGCTAGACTCTGCAGACCTTATTAGATTATAAGTTTTCCCAGCTGTGGGGATAAAACTAGCCGTCAAAATACATGATTTTGAACTATTTTTATAGACCAACTTTACATAATGCGGAGAGTCAAAAGTCAAATCTAAAGCCTTGAAAACAATAGTGAATTTGTTCCCGTTTTCTACTGATACAGATGACACTGAAAATCCTGGCGCTGTGGCTACAACATTGATTGTTGAAACAACTGCCGCAGATGCTGGAGCGCTAGATATAACATTATTTGTATTGTTGGTGTTTGGTATAGATGTGGCTGATGTCTCGACCGGTGTATCAGGTATTGGTATCAGAGGCTCGCAAGATTTTGTTCTGAGTTGAGCACGAGTGAGTTGTCCTACATATCCTGTTGTGTTGATGCCGTTCTCAGATTGGAACTTGATAACAGCAGCACGAGTTGCTGATCCGAAATATCCAGTTGGAGTATTAGATAGATACCCTCTTGTGTTCAAGAACTTTTGTACATCTGTCACAGCTGAACCCCTAGATCCCACTCCAAGATTTACAGTTGGCTCGATACATACTGTTGGTGTTGAATTGATTGGTATCTCTGGCACATATGGAGGTGTCTCATACCCAGGTGTAGCAACACAAGAATAAGCCATAACCTGAGCACACATTAATAGTGAGCCACTACAACTAGACGCATTTACTGTTTGCATGCTTGTTCCTAGTGGACATGTACAATCTATATTATAGAAGTTTCCAGTTGGACAGTAGTTCTTTGTTGGTGGTGTGCTGGTTGCTGTTGTGCTCCCACAAGTAAACATCTGTATACGTGTTCCTGATGGTAAACTGTTTGGACCTTGTCCATTTGGACATACACAATCAGAATTGGTGAATGTTCCAGTTGGACAAGCTGTGGGAACTTGTACAGAATTTAACTTTTTAAATCTAAAGTTTACACCACCCTCAGAACAAGCTGAACCTAAATATATTAAAACCACTCCATCACCAAGATCAGCAGTATCTCCTGGTAGAAGATTTAAAGTTTTAGATTTATTATTATAACCAATCCTAAATTGTAAAGGATTTGGACCGCACCCACCTATCAAAGACACTTCATATGTAATGTCACCGAAAGCGGCACATAGCGAATACGCGCTTGTAACCAAACAGTCAGAATAAGAACTTGTATTATTTTTGTACTGATAAGATGTTGTTAAAGTTTTCCAAGTTGATCCATTCTTTTTTACAATAACCTTAATAGAGTATGTACCGAAAGCACCGTTTGCATAAGTAAGATATTTACTATCTGAGACAAACCCAGCGATGGTTCCTGTTGCAACAGAAGCATTAGGCACGTAACCAGCCTGAACACATCCGCCACTTACAATTAACTGTTCAAAACCGCTTGGATTAGTTATGAAAACGTCACATCCATCAAATATTTCATTTGGAAGTTGAATATTTATTTTTACATAATCACCTTTTTCATAAACAGGACTAACTGACCATATATTAGGTATAACATTCTGAGTTGTTGTCGCCACAGTCTTATCACACGCACCATCATACATATACACCGCACCAGCTGCTTCTAGCTGACATCTATTTGAATATGTCGTATAGACAGGTGCTGCAGGTCTGCATGCCATAGCAGCTGTCGGGTCAAGTCCATCACAAGAATTTCTAGCACGTCCACACACTGGCTTATAAATAGCAGTACACATAGTAGTAGAGCCCTGTGCACAGTTGGACTTGATGTTTGCTGCAACAGCTTCACCCGTAACACCAGTCGGTACAGAAATATCCGATATCAAGGTTGCTCCGGTCAGACCCAACATGTAACGAGTGATTAGTACACCATCTACACCTGCCAAGGAGCGACCATCTCCATCTACGTCATAACTTTTCAAATTAGTTTTAACAAAGTCCCTTATCGCAGAGGCTGTTATTCTGGTTGCTTTTGGGCTGAGAGTGATGCCGTTAAGCAGATTAGAATCTGAAATATATTCATTCAGAACTCTATTAATAAGGACGCCGTCAACCAACGCCTGATTTGTGCCGTCACCATCAACATCAAACACAGAACAGTAAGACATAAAAGACGATCCAGAATCACATGTGTACTGTTGTACGCGTGTTCCAGATGGAATAACGACAGGAGATGTTCTGTTTGGACAAACACAGTCACTATTTGTAAATGTTCCAGAGGGGCAAGGCGGGTTTGAATAATCAACATTTCTTGCGAGTGTTATGTTATTACTAGTTACGATAGCGGTACCGACTGTATTGTCCGAATAGCTACACTTATAATAAACATTATGATTACCTGCTGACATTGAGCTGTATGAAAAAGAATAAGTAACGAGGTTCATATTACCCTTCAAAGTAGTAACCTTGTTCGAATCAAAATAAACATCACAATAGTTAAAGGCCCCATTAGTGGTGAGAGCCTTTATAATTGCCACCTCGCCTTGACCCAGAGACACCTTGTCAGATGATATATTGATAGACTGTGGCAAGAAATCTGGAGTCTTGTAACTATCAGTCATATTAGTTTTACTGTCCACCTTACAAGAGAGATCATACTTTGTACCGAGCTCTGCAGGTAAAACTTTTTCATACACCAAATTTGGAGACAAAGTTGTATTAAATATCTCGATAGGAGTATTGTTATATGTATAAGATTTAGTGATAATCATTGTAGACGCTCCACTGCAAACATAATTGAGCTCTGTGGCATTCCCTACTGTAGGAGCTCCAGCCTCAGTTATCTCAATCCTCGCATATTGCGGTGTCTGCTTAACTTGAGCATTAGTAAATGACACCATAAATAATATTGATAATAAACTAACTATTGTGGCTATTAATTTTTTCATAATGTTTTAAGTATAGCTGTTTAACGTCTCCTCGTCGACGGAATATCCTATTTAAATGTAAGAATCTTTAACACTTTGTCACTGTTCGCATCATATATGACGGCCAGGGACGAATATATAACAACATAGTCATCTTTTTTTATATCAGAATAGAAATCTGATTCTAATTTTAACTGCTCTGGGTTTTTGACTTTCATGAAAATTTCTACCTCTTCTTTTGGCAATTCCACCTGTTCTTCTATCTTTTTTAACAAAGAATAGTTAGATGGTGTGACATTTTCGCCATAATAATCCATACCAGCCCTAGCCATCATAGACACGCCATATATGACAGCAGAACAAGAAATAGCTATTAAAATCAGCACAAAAGCCAGTCTTAACATCTTTTTCATCTTTCTATTTTGTTTTGATTTTAATACTTTTTTCATACTTATTAGCCTAATTATTGACCAGCTTCTCCAGTTGTTCCCACTTCAACTATTTTATTGAGTGTCGGACTATATAAGATGATTTTCTTTGATGTGGCGTATATCAATATTTTGTCGCCAGCTTTTGCATTAGTAAAAAAAGGCTGATCTTTTAATTTCTCTGGATCTGTAACTGTCGCCAATGTTGGCAATTCATCCTCTGGTAATACCATTATTTTCGAAAGGCTTTTTAATGTCTGATCCAACTCTTTTTTCTCGGGGCTGATTGACATATTTTGAACATAATAATATCCCCCCACAACTAGTGAGACTATTATCAATAACATTAGAACTATTATTAGTGTTTTTGAATCTGTTTTTTTCATATATTTATAAATTAATTTTGGAAGCTTGGTGCGCTGGATATAATAGGAGCTATTTCGATTATTCTGTCCTCACCCTCACGATACAGTATCGCTTTTTGAGATTGAGAATAAATCAATACCTTGTCCCCCACTTTTGCTTTTGCGAAAAATGCTTGACCTTTTAACTTTTCTAAATCATTAACAGTGGCAATAGAGGGCACATCCTCCTCTGGCATTACTATCAATCTATTAACTTTGGCTATCAACTTTTCGGCATCCTCTTCATTCTCTATTGCCGCTTTTTGTGGGTTACTGGTCTGCGCTTGTTTGTAAAAATATATAGCAGTACCACTCGACACCAACAATAAAATAAACATTATTGTAACCGGTTTGAATATAATTTTAATTAAGTTTTTCATATGTTTATAATTAATTTTTACTTTTTGCCGTATTGGCTGTCTATCTTTTCATATACGAACTCTGATGTTTTATATATTGAGTCAATAAGTTTGGTAACGTCCTGCCCACGAGTCATCACACACAGTAAATAAGGATGTTTTGGATAATAAACAATACCGCAATCGTGGAACTGCTGCAGATCACCAGCTGTTTTTCTCTCACCAAATTTGTGTGACACAGCAATGTCTAGTGGTACACCTTTCTTAATGCCTTGTTCAAAACTAGACTCTGACAATAACTTGAGTGCGTATTCTGAATTTGTACGAGAGAGGAATGATGCATTAAATAATATTCTAAAGAAAATACTATATTGTCTAATTGTTAATTTTTCTGTTGGGTCAGTGATCAACTTAGGATCAACACCAAGAAGAGTATAAAGTTCTGCCTGATATGATTTTGGCAATCTCTTGTAAAGCAGTACCAGTGCTTGATTATCAGAATATTTCGCCATATGCTCTAGCAACTCACGAGCAGTATATGTCTTACCTACCTCAAGTGGCACAATAGGAGCAAACTGCTGTACGTATCCAACATTTACCTCTTTTTCAAAAGTAATCTGCTCATCCAAAACCCCAGGATTATCCTCGGACCACTTTAAATATGATATAAGAACAGGCACTTTTAACAGGCTAGCTGGAGCAAACTCATCGGTGTGCTCTATCCCTATTACTGGACCATTATTGAGGTCTCGGAAATAAATAGACATTCCAGAAATATTTAATTTTTGTTTTATTCCGGAAACAAATTTTGTTAACTCCGGAGTAAAGTCTTCTTTTTTAGAAGCGATAGCATCCCGCCCCACCTCGCACTCCAAGAGTGGGTTGGTAAAACCATTGCCACCCAAGCGCAACTCTGAGTCTGGATCACCCTGTACAGGAGTCTCGTAATTAACATAGTATCCGACGGCAAATGCTATCGTAGTAAAAGCAACATAACTAGCCAGTATTTTTGGTGTTAAGAACTTTATTAAGTTTTTGATTGTATTATTTTTCATATTTTTATTGTTATGTTGTTTTATTAATTGCTATCTAGAGCTGGTTCACTATTTGGCTCTGGATCTGGGGTTTGTAATGGTTCAGGATTTGGAGTTACTGGTTCCGGAGTTGGTTCAGGATCCGGTGCTGTTTCTTCTTCTATTATAGGTTCCGTTGTTGTGGCGTTATCATCTGGTGGAGTATTTTCTTCTACTGATGTTGTTGTGGAGGAATTATTATCTTGTTGGTTGTCACTATTAATAATTTCTCCCTGTGTCGATGTGGAGGACTGGAATATTTTTGCACCTCTTACTGCAAGAGCCATCCAGTTAAACACTATGTCTTCGTCTGTAACTTTGTTAATAACAATTGTAAATCCAGTTGTTGTTGCGTTGGTAATCAGGAATCTGATATCTTTTCCAAACAAAGCTTGTATCATAGCTGATGAATTTGTATCAGAAGACAGTCCATCCGAAGTAGACATACTCGCATTGACTATAGGCTTCTCAAGATATTCACGCTCAAACTTTATATCTACTGTTGTAGTTCCAGCCTTGATAACAGCAAATCCAGCAGTGTCCACAGTAAAATATGGAGTACCAAAGAATATAACGTCTGATTTGAACTTGATATCGTCAAACAGCGCCGATATATAGTCAGTGCGGAGACCTTCTGTGATGACACGCGGAGTGAATATTTCAAATGCAGCAGACAATCTGTCTGTAAATATCTCAGACTCTAATGCTCCAGCTGTTTCGCCAGGACGAACAGTTTTCAGATAATTGATAATCATATTCTCTCTGTCTAATGCCACAGTGCCTGTAGCATTATTAATTTCAATACCAGAACTTTCAACTACCACCTCAACAGTTGAAGTTGCGAGCGTCAGACCCTCATCACAAACACCTTCAGGATTTGTACTTGTGGCTACACCTTCAGAATCCACACAACTAGAGACCGTCTCTGTTGTGGTTGATTTTGATATATTTAATCCATTAGCCTCAGCCATGAGCAAGTCGACTGACATACCTCCATAGTCAACAAGATTTACAAACACCACAACTTGTCCGCACTTAATATCAGTTAGACCTTCTGGATCATTTGGACACGCCGTCAAGTTTTCAACCTTCATATCCGCTATAGCGGTACCCAGCACACGACCAGATTTTGTTGCACGCATACCATAACCTGGTACAGCGCTTGAAGTAACACGATCACCAGCCTTTATCATTCCGTTTTCAGTTGTTACATTAACTGGCACACGACCGACCAGCGCTACTGGATATGCATTTGACTCATGATTACCGAGTATGATTCCTGGTGTGGTAGCAACAATACCGAGTACATCTTTTTGATATTGCTTTGTGGATTTCTTAACGCCGGCGTCTAGTGTGCTATCAATAGACACTATTGTCCCATTCTCAAGATACTCATTTGAGTAGTAACGCTCTGCGAGGTCGGCCCCTCCGAGGAATCCTGACTCCATAGTAGTACCTCCGAGACCATCAGCCAACAACTCTGTCATAATAGAGGCAATATTGTTATTAACCAGATCTTGATTCTGCTCTAGATTTTGATCAGCTTTTTCAACCCATAGATTTTGTAGTGATCCAAATGCCACAGTACCATTCATCGCACCTATCGCTGACACATCATCAGCATCAGTACCAGACCATGCCTGACCAGCATCATTAGTCTTGCCAGCGTCAGAGTGATACACATCAGTAACATATGATGTTCCATATCCTTGGAATACAGACAGACCACCCGCATCCGAGCCATTGCTAGCGCCCACATACATGATAGGCTGTTTGCCTAGGAATGTACTCTCGAGTACTGCTACAGATGTCACACCGTTTGTCGCACCATATAGCTGCTCTGGGATAATCTCAAAATCTGATGTCCCGTCTGGTGTAGATGACCAGTTTGGAGACACTGTCATAGTGGTTGCATTGTTGGTCAACACTTTACGTGTTTGCCCCGCACCTGTTCCACCTGTTATCTCTACTATACTGCCGGCGAATTGATTTGTCATCCATGCTGCAGTAGATGAACCTATAGTGTTAACCGAGAACACGCTAGCATTATCTTGGCGTACAGCAGATTTGTTTAACATTGCCCTACCTGCTGCATATTTTTTACGTATTTGAGGGTAACCAAGAGATGAGTCTGTTGTTGCTGCAGCACCAGATATATACAAATCATCTATTTGTCCTGTCCATAAATCTCCAGCAGTAGTACAGTTCGCAGTCAAGTTACAGAGCCCTCCCACCATCAATACACCAGGATTAAGAGTTAGCGTAGCGGCAAGTGACGTATCACAAGTACCGGTTAATTTACCATCAATATACAAACAAATTGCTGTGTCAGTGTTAACGGCCACAAGATGATGCCAAAGATTATCATTATAAGTTAGAGTTGATGTAACAAAGTCATCAGTAGAAGCTGGAGTTGTTGTTGACCATGTAGCATCATCGTCAATCATAAATGTTATCGCTCCGGTACTACCCATGAATATCATATATCCAGATGTTGCAGCAGGTGTTGCCAAGTGCATGTTACTGACTAGCACATCACCTCCAGATATAGTTGTTGGGTGTTTAAACCACAACTCTACAGAGAATGATAAGGTTCCAGGATTAAAGTCTGCGTCTATATCACACGTTCCATCATTGTTAGCATCATTACGAAATTCTAATCCACTACCATTTTGTAAATCCTGTGGCTTTGATGCATGCGTGTATATTTCCCCTGAATAAACTGCATATTTTTTTTCTTTTGATTTTGACAGATAAAGATAAACACCGGAATTTAAGGTT
>CAYQUK010000011.1:0-3932 GCA_964420875.1 uncultured Candidatus Saccharibacteria bacterium | reverse complement strand
AGAACATAAGAACTGTGAAGTACCATTAAATGTTAATCCTGTTCCTGAAACTCCGTCAGTGCTATATGTAGGAGGAACCTCTGGCTCTAGGACATTACCAGCCCTAGATGAGTCAATCAAATCTCCAGATGTCTCGTTAAACATGAACATACCTTTTGGAGTTCCTGACATATAAGGCGTAATACCGCTAGTTGTATAGTACTTTGCCCATCCTATGTTAGTAGCTGAAAATGCTTGCTGTAAATGTAACTCTGACAACCCACGAGTGTGTCCAACATACAACACATCTCCACGCGTTGTTGTTAACTCTGTCGCTACTGTTAAATTCTCAGATAGAGATGAGCGTTCGACAACCCAAAATGCATCAGCTGAACTTGCAAAGACTGGTGTGGTTGAGGCAAGATTTGGAACATTTGCAGCCTGCTCATCATAAAAGTCGTCCGGTGTTGCATCATCAGCGTTTGATGTATCTATATCATTCCACATGTCAACTTGCCCAAGAGTGTTATTGGTAGTATAAAATCTACCTCTTTTTGTTACCCAAACATTCATGATATCGTCTGTTGTTGCACCGTCAGCGTAGTCAAATACTCTGCCTGATGACAAATTAATAACAGATGCAGATGCGTCAGTAGCCACAGCAATGAATACTCCACCATTTAGAGATCCACCATTCGTTACTGCTGTTGTATTACCTCCTGACATTACAGCTCCATGAACATCATTAATTGTGTTGTTATTGATAGCAAGACGTGTTATGGCGTCAACATTATATGTCACTGTTGTATTTCTGTTTGCTATGTCTTTATCGCCCTGAGTCCTATCTGTTGTGTCATAATTGAATAACTTGTCTTGATAGAAGTCTAATGCGTAAAGACCTGTTGCTGACGTACCATCAGTACCAACATATACCACACCGTTCAATGCAAATATTGATGATGGATTATTGTTTGAATCAGCACCGAGGGCAAATGTTCCACCTTGTGTGAACTTCATCCACATTGTGTTAGACATTGCATCAAATATATACGCAGCATCAGGTGTTGCGACCAGTATGGCTTTCTTTGGAAAATCTGAACTACCACACCTATCGTCTGTCGCCACATTACACGGATCACCAACACTATCATCCTTTGCCTCGCTGTACCAACTCTTTCCAATAGACTCTCTTCCTGTCCATATACCAGCATCACTATCGCGTGTTGTGTCATATACATATATAGACTGTATATTAGCAAGTGTTGTAGATGCTACGAATCCTTTTTTGATTAACTCACCATACACCTGTATATCAGCGCGAGCTGATTGACTGCCGACCGTTAATCCACCATTCTCAGCAACTGAGAACAGGTCAACACCAGCGTCATCTTGTATTACTATCGCTTTTGAAGAAGCACCAACTTGTGATTGATCGATTACAATTTTGATACCATTACCAGTATTACCGTTCGCATCCGCAGCATCCATAGTGATTTGCAATGCATCACCACTACTGGTTCCTCCTGTTGCTGGGTTAACTGTTAATTGCAACAGATCTTGAGTATTTGCAGCTGCTGTTGTCTCGGTGATAACTATAGATGTACCAGCCGCTGTCTCAACAGTAGCTCCACCATCATATGACCCCTGCATTGATGCTGAGCCACCAGCCCCACAACCTGCGTCAGTAGTGTTACAAAGTGTCTTTGTTGTACCATTTTCATTTATCTTGTACTTTTGCGCTGTTGAGTCATACCATATATCTCCAGCAGCAGCACCAGCAGTACCAGCGACAGATGTGTTAAAGAATTTACCAGTGTTGACCGCCAATCTCGCGAGTGATGTATCCAGTTTGCCATCTTGGAGTACCGCAAATAATACGGCGTTAGATGATGAGGCGATAACGAATGGATTGACACCAGCTAAACTTTTAATTGAAAATGAGCCTATTGGTGTAGATGTGCCAAATCCTACGAGCCCTGCAGATGTTATACGCATTCTCTCATTTGCAGCAAGAGTACCTCCTGTATGGAATATGAGGTTACCATTTGCAGATGTGGTCGCAGTACCGATAACCAAGTTACGATCACTAGAATATAGATACGCATCATTTGGTCCGGTGATTGTGAATGATGGATTGCTGTATGTTGAGCTATTTATTCCCAGATCAACATAATTTGTAGTGTCATTACCATTATCAGCTGTTGCAATAAAGTCGGTAGATGCTGACGAGCCACTTGAAAGATTTTGATTGTTAATCTGTGAATAGCTATTAACATTTGCAAAGAAACTAGCTACTGAATTAGGCAGTGGTGTACCAGATCCAACTTGGAATGTTCCGATCACGGTAGAGCTGGCGAGAGTTGACGCTCCTGTTACGCCCAATGTTCCACCAACAGATGCATTGTTTGCAAATGTTTTGTTGCCACCAAATGTCTGTGTGCCAGTGGTGACCACTCCACGAGCTGAGGCAGAAGCATCAGGTATTGCTAATGTATGTACCCCACCAGTAGATGAGAAGCCGAAGTCATTACCAGTAGTAGAAGTAGCAAATGATTGAGTAGCATTGGTTTGACCGTTGAGTGTAGTAACAGCTGCAGATAACTTGTTACTAAATGTTACATAGTCAGCATTAGAAAGCAAACCAGCAACAACAGACGCGGTGCTGGCCATTGGAATATTTAACGTATGTGTTGTTCCTACAGATGAGAAACCAAAATTTAATCCCGCTGTTCCTGTTGCGAATGTTTGTGATGATCCAGATAGACCATTGAGAGATGTTATACCAGAACCTCCAGATATACCTAGTGATGATGTTGCTACCCATGTAGTACCAACTCCTGTTGAGAGTAGAACCATACCGTTAGTACCTGATGCGTTGGTGCTATCAAAGAGGGCTCCGGTTAGACGCATGTTGCCGGCAACTGATAACTTCTCTGCTGGGGTGGTGGTGCCGATTCCGATGTTACCATTCCCAGCCACTCTCATTCTCTCTGTGTAGTCTGACATGAACACTAGTGGGTTAGCGTGGGTGGTTCCTATCAAACCAGTTGTTGTTGCTCCTTGGAATAAAAGCAAGCCTAAATATTTATTTGTAAACCCGGCTGTAGTACCGATACCTCCCACTCCTTGATACTGCAAATATGCTGAGGCACCCGTTGTTTCAAAGTCAGAACTTTGTGCATCAAATGTCGCCTGATCTTGACCTGACGCATTGATACCCATCGCATCTACGTTAGCACCATTGCTACCACCCCAAACAAACAACCTACTAGCATTTCCTGTTACATTTGTAGTTGTTCCTATTCTAAACATGTCTCCATCTGCTGAGAATATGGTCTTATTTGCAGTTGTGTCTATTAATCCAAAATCAGCAGTAGTGGTTGAGAGGATCCCTGTTCTCAATTGATATTGCTGACCATTTGAAGAGTTACGAATTGTAATGGCTGGTCTAGCTGAATTAATTGCAAAGATAGACGATGGTGTAGTTGTGCCGATACCAACATTTCCATTTTGCAATATTGAGAACAATGTAGCGTTAGAAGATGAAGCCACGAGGAATGGATTTGAACCCGCTATACCCTTGAGGCCAAATGTCGCTGCCGGGGTAGATGATCCAACGCCTAATCTGGTATTATTTTCATCCCATACAAAATTAGCACTATCAGATAATGTTCCTGTTGATGTAGAGAAATGTATTCTACCTTGTGTTAGAGATGAAAACGTTGGATTAGTAGAGAAAGTCTTTGCTCCAGCGAATGTCTGTGTGCCAGTGGTGACCACTCCACGAGCTGTAGCTGAGGCGTCTGGGATGTTTAGGGTGTGTACTGATCCGACAGATGAGAATGCGAAGTCATTACCAGCTGTTCCTGTTGCAAATGTCTGTGATGATCCAGATAGGCCGTTTAGAGATGTTATACCAGAACCTCCAGATATACCTAGTGATGATGTTGCTA
>CAYQUK010000010.1:0-18582 GCA_964420875.1 uncultured Candidatus Saccharibacteria bacterium | reverse complement strand
AGCATGTTGTGATGCCTGGGCAGACAGTGATGATACCGCTCGGTGTGGCATTTGAAATACCCTTAGGGTATGTAGGTCTTATTTGGGATAAATCCAGTATCGGGTCCAAGTCTTTGAAAACTTTGGGTGGTGTAGTCGATGCTGGTTATCGCGGTGAAGTAAAAGTAATGGTTAATAATCTTGGAAGTGAATCATATGTATTTGAAAATGGACACAAGGTGGCACAAATGTTAATTCAAACTGTTGAGTTGTGTGAGGTGGAGGAGGTAGACGAATTATCTGAATCTGTTCGCGGTTTAGGTGGATTCGGCAGCACTGGTAAATAAATTAAAAAAAGAGTAGGATAATATTAAACTGTTCTTAAAAAGGAGGTCCAGAAATGGATCTGCAAATTCAACCAGAAACCATGGAGATAACCTGCCGTGAAGCCTGCAGTTTTGTGGTTAATAGCGATGTTGGTCGCATTCGCGTGTTTTATCTTTCAAAAGAAAAAGTGATTAGATACCGTGAATCCGTCACTACTTATATGGAGATGCTTGGCTTTACTGGGCCTATCGTTGAAACTGAAGGTAGGGAACCACGACTAATTCAAATATGGGAAAGGAGGCAGAATGACTGACTTGCAGAAAATGAAGTCTCGCCTGAAAAAGAAGTGGACCAAAAACAAAAAGGCCTGCGAGGCGATCGATTACTTTGACTTGCTGTGGGATTGTCTGCGCTATTGTGTCCTTGAAAATGAGGAGGCTAGGACATTGGAAACGCTAGCCAAAAATTTTCTCGACATAGAACTCGTGGAAATCGAGATGCCTCCCAGCGTCGACAGTTTTTATTCAAGATTCGGCTTTAAGGAGCTCGGTTTTGGAGATCTCTCTCTCAGGCTGGACCTAGGTGGGTCGACCAATCCAGATATACACAGATGGAAGACTCAAAACGAAATCCTCGAGCTGTATTTTCGGGTCAAGGATATGCGCCAGGTGATCCGTCTCCAAGCGCGAAAAGAGACCTTTCTTGCGGTTGCTATTGCATCAAATGGCCCAGTGCAGATTGAGTTGGATTTTGGTGTCACAGAGAAATATTTCCATCCCGCTTTTGTCGAGATTGAAAAAGTTTAACCCCGCGAGCCGTAAGGCGAGCGGGGTTAATTTGTTTTTAGGCACAGGTTTTATTTTGCTACCGGAGCTGTGATGGCTGCGTGGCTTTTGTAGTTCGCAATCTCAAAGTCCTCGAACTCGTAGTCAAAGATCGTTGGGGGACGACGTTTGATAACTAGTTGCGGCGGTGGCATCGGATCGCGCGACAACTGCATGGCGACTTGCTTGGTGTGGTTGTCGTAGATATGGCAGTCGCCACCAGTCCAGATGAAGTCGCCGACGTCGAGGTCACATTGCTGCGCAATCATGTGCGTGAGCAGCGCGTAGCTGGCGATGTTGAACGGGACACCAAGGAAGAGGTCGGCACTTCGTTGATACAGCTGACACGACAGCTTTCTTTCAGAAACGTAGAACTGGAAAAATGCATGACATGGCATCAACGCCATCTTGTCGAGATCAGCGACATTCCATGCGCTAACAATGATGCGTCGCGAGTCGGGGTCACGTTTGATTAGCTCGATGGCTTGCTGTATTTGGTCAACAGTTCCCGTTTGTGTGTACTGCTTAGCGCCGCGCCAGTCCTCCGATGTAAGTTCGTACGCCACTGCACGCCGTAGACGGGACCTAGGTCACCGTTTTCTGCCGCCCATTTGTTCCAGATGGTGACGCCGCGTTCCTGCAGCCATTTGGCATTGCTGCCGCCACGGAGGAACCAAAGTAACTCATAGGCGATCCCTTTCCAAAAGACCTTTTTGGTGGTCAGCAGCGGAAAGCCGCGTGACAAATCAAAACGCATCTGGTGGCCAAATACTGACTTTGTGCCAGTGCCTGTGCGGTCGCCCTTAGGTGCACCATGTTCGCTAACGTGTTGCAGTAAGTCCAGATACGGCTGCTCAAGGGCTGGTAATGAGACTGTGTTCATAAGGAACCTTTCTATCGTGGTTGGTCTTGGTTTTTTATTCTACTCTCATCGCCAACTTTTGCAAATTTTGTGTTTTTTGTGGTTCCGGGTTAATCTTCAGATATGGCTATTTTAATTTCAGTTGAAGGATCAGATGGGGTAGGTAAGAAAACCCAAACAGATATGTTGGCAAAATATCTAGTAGAAAAAGGTAAGAAGGTTGCCAGTGTATCTATTCCAAGATATGGGGAAACCTTGGGGGGTAAGTTGCTCAGTGAAGTTTTAAAAAGCGATAGAGCTGAAAATTATAACTTTTCTACAGTGGAACCAAAAATTGCTAGCATGTTATACGCGATGGACAGAGGGGAATCGATTGATTACTTGAACGATCTTATTTCTAATAATGATGTGATAATTTTTGATAGATATACTGAATCTAACTTACTACATCAGGGTGGTAAATTAAAAACTGAAAAAGAAAGAAAAGAATTCGCTGAGTGGGCTTATAGACTAGAAAATGAAATGTTAGGTCTACCTAAAACCAACTTGGTGATTTATCTGCATATACCAGCATGGCTGTCTATGCAGAGGGCCGAGAATAGGGCTGTACAAATGGGTGGTAAGGTTGACGCCGCTGAAGCAGACGAGGAGTACATAGTAAATAGTCATAATGCTGGTATGTATTATGCAAAGATTTTTAATTGGGAAGTTGTTGACGGTATGGCTGGAGGTGTCGAGCTCTCAAAAGAATATATACACGGGCTGGTTGTAGATAAAGTAAACAAGCATTTCAAGGTGTAGTATTTTTGTTATTTACCCTTAATTTGTTAGAATGGATACAATGTTAAAACAGATAAGAAAAGTCATAAGTGAGGTATCGGGAAGTCAGGATTTTTCTACTATCTATACCGAGCATGCAGGATTTGGGCATGTCACGTCTAATGTCGCGATGGTAATGGCTAAAAATGAGAATAGGAATCCAAAGGATTTGGCTAGCGAGCTGGCTGCAAAAATTTTTGAAAACAATGTTGATATGTTTGTAAAAGTCGAAGTGGCTGGGCCAGGGTTTATTAATTTTATCTTAACCCCAGATTTTATTTTAAAAAGTCTCGGTACTGATACAGATATTGAGAGTGAGTATAAAAATAAAAAAGTTTTGGTAGAGTATACAGATCCAAACCCATTTAAAGTTTTCCATATTGGGCATCTGATGACGAACATAATCGGTGAGGCCGTGGCGCGTATATATGAGACAGCTGGGGCTGATGTGAATAGGGTAAATTATCAAGGTGACATTGGTCGTCACATCGCCATCAATATATATGCGATATTAGAAAATATCGACACATATAATAATTTAAAATCTGATGATGAAAGGTCTCTGATTGAGAAGGTGCAATGGCTTGGTGAAATGTATGCATTAGGATATAAAGCTTTTGATGCTGATGCAGAAGATGGTGAGATAAAAAAGTCAGTCACAGATATCAATAAAAAAATATATGAAAAGTCTGACGAGACAATCAACGACATATATGAGACTGGGCGCGCGTGGTCACTGGAATATTTTGAGACACTTTATAAAAAGTTGGATACAAAGTTCGACGAGTATATTTTTGAAAGTGAGGCCGCACCGATCGGAACAGAGATAGTCAAAAATAATATTGGTAAGGTTTTTGAGGTGGGAGACGAGGGGGCGATAATATATGACGGTGAGAAAGTGGGTCTGCACAAGAGAGTGTTCATAAATAAAAACGGCCTACCAACATATGAAGCCAAAGACCTCGGCAACATGGAGGAAAAGAAAAGAAGACTTGGAGATTTTGATAAGAGCATTGTCATAACTGGCAATGAGCAGTCTGACTATTTTAAGGTGTTGTACTCGGCTATTAACGATCTCGGTATTTGTGACAGAGAAAAGCTGGCTCATATTGGTCACGGCATGATGAGATTTGCAGATGGGAAAATGAGTAGTCGTAAAGGTAATATCATAGCAGGTGATGAATTGATAGAGGATGTAAAGAAAATTTTAAAAGAAAGGTTCGACGCTAGTCGTATTGATAATGAGTCAGAAAAAGAAGAGACACTCGAAGCTGTTGCTATCGCCTCACTAAAGTACTCGACACTAAAACAGGCCCTAGGTAAGGATGTTGTATTTGATATTGAAAAAGCGATAAACGTAGAGGGTGACAGTGGTCCATATTTGCAATATACATATGCGCGTATGAATAGTGTGG
Organism: uncultured Candidatus Saccharibacteria bacterium; assembly: GCA_964420875.1. Lineage (GTDB taxonomy): Bacteria > Patescibacteriota > Minisyncoccia > Phycocordibacterales > UBA5272 > JAUPVO01. Next base: position 14,356 of record CAYQUK010000010.1, on the reverse strand, counting down.
CAAAAGAAAATGGGAACAAGTTACAAGTAAATGAAAACAATATTGCATTAGTGTTGGAGCTAGCAAAATATGCTGACGTGTTGCAAGAGGTTGTGGATGAGACTGCTCCGCAAAAGCTATCTACGTATCTGGTGTCACTAGCTCGTGAGGCCAACTCCTGGTATGCTTCTAACAAAATATCTGGTGATGAGAGTAACGAGGTCATAGCGTATAAAATAAAAACAACTTTAAAAAATGGTTTGCATATTTTGGGTATCAAAGCACCAGAGAGGATGTAACGTGTTATAATTTGTTTATGTACGAAGTTGATCCAGTACCTGTTTTAATTTATAACCTAGTTTTGCTTTTTGCAGCAATTTCATTTCTCTTACCAATTTTTAAACGTATTGGAGGTAGAAAGTCTAATACTTTGTTTTTTTGCCTTCCCGGCATAATTATACTGCCTTTCTTTTTATACGGCCTATATTCAAAGGTTGGTACTGATATAGTGGTTAATTATAGTTTACATGATTCACAGTTAGCTTTTTATTTAGTAATTAAAACATTTGTTAATTTAGTATCATTAGTCACAATTTTTTTCTTACTAAGAAAAGAAGAGAGTGTTATTTTAGGTGGTGTTTCTGATGCAGAAGTTGCTTTAATTAATAAAATGGAAGATGTGGACACATCTAAAACATTAATGCTTCTGACTGCTTTCGTCTTAACTATTTTTTTTGATCAAGGGCTACTTTTACTTGCAGGGCTAATATTTTTATTTTTTACTGATAGATCACAAAAAGAAATAACTTTAAAATATTACCTAAGTCCATATATTATTTTGGTTTTTGGTCTAGCGTTTCAGATGCTTACCGCTTATTACCTAAGTCCAGATTTTAAGGATAGTTTAATGTGTCAAAGTGTCTGTAATATTCTATAGGAAAACAGTATCAGTATTTAAAATATATTTTCTAGAGAATAGCGTGTCTATTTTGGGTATCAAAACGCCTGAGAGGATGTAATGTTGACATATTTATAAGATAGTTGTAGAGTAAAGGGGTTTTTAATTTGCTCATTGTTTTTAGAGGAGACCTCGTTATGAAAAAGTTACTTATCATGGCCGCAGCCGCGGTCATGTCACTACTCGCTGCCTGTGGTGGAGGTGGTGGAGATGGCCCAAGCCATACACCTCCGCCAACAACTTCATCTTCGCTCTGGACAAGGTTGGCAAACCTATTGCCGTACCAGTTCTGGACTAGCTACGTTGCGACTGTTCAAAAACCAGGCGGAGGGGTGAAGTTTTTCTTCAATCCGGAGGGGAGCGGCGCACTCAGTCCAACGTCAGCCAACCTCTACTCCGTAGAGGGAACTTTTGACTCATTGTCTCAACCGAAAGTTGAGGCTAACTTTGGCAACCGAACGCTGCGTACAGTTGCAGTAGCCAGGGATGACACAGGAACGTGCTACATGATGGCTGGCATGACAGAGATCGGTAAGGGTTACGGACAAGGGTCCTATTACCCAACTTCCGGGAAGTCTGGACCAGACTGCAACGGCATGGACATCACCAAGGAGAAGGTTGACTTCATCAACACAAACTCGATGGCATACACCGTGCTTAATGGGCCAGTTAATGCTCCGATTAATGACGCGAACCCACGTGCTAACAAGTTCACTTTCTTGACTGATGGCGCTGGGGCCAGGATGGCCCTGATGTACAGCAATGACAACGTGAACTACAAAAAGTGGACTGATGCTTCAGGCAATGTGAAAGAGGTACTACCTCCTGATTTATGGAAAGACAATCTCACTTTCGCCGCGGAGGCAAAAGCCAAGTTCAACTACTACCTTATTGCAGTTAAGTGGGATAACTCCAAAGAGGTCAGCCTGGGGATCGTACTTTTGCGCTCCTGCAATGGACTTGAGTACACAACAATTGAAACAGACTCTCCGATCGCTACGTCCACAAAAGGAGTGTCGTTGTCGGTTAACGAGAAGAATGAAGTTGTCGCCGTTGTGAAGAACGGTGAAATTTTCAAACTTACCGATGTGCAAATATGCCAACAACAGTTACCTGCGTAGCTAAACACCACGCAGCAAAAGGCCTCTACGGAGGCTTTTTCTTTTGTTTATGTTTTTGATATATACTAAAGTCTGGACAGAAATTTTGAGGTGGAAATGGAAACAAATAAACCTGCAACTCTAGTGGTCGCACCAGCCGTGCCATTCGATATCTCGACTCGTGCACAGGCGGCCTTTGAGGCTAGGCCAACTATCACGGACATGTGGGAACGTGCCGCAGTTGCGCGCGTTGATCTCTCTCGTCCTGTCGACCCCACGACTACGTCTTTCAACGATATGCATTTGCGTAGTCTGGCATTGCGTGCCAGGGGGCATTGATGTTCTGGCGCGTTAAAGGCGGTACTGGTTACCGCTTTTTGTTTTATTTAAAATAGTTAGTCTTTGTGATAAAATGGCTGAATGAGTGACAATAAAGTTGTAAAAAAGACCATAAATGAAAAAGAAATAGAAACCCTCAAGTATTGGGAGAAGAATGATGTATTTCAAAAGAGTCTTGTAGGTAAAAATAAAGATTTTACCTTTTACGATGGCCCGCCTTTTGCAACAGGTTTGCCACATCATGGGCACATATTGGCAGGGACAATAAAGGATGTAATACCGAGATATAAAGCCATGAATGGATACGGTGTTCGTCGTGTTTGGGGTTGGGATTGTCACGGTTTACCAATTGAGAACTTGATAGAAAAAGAGCTAAGTCTAAATTCAAAACAAGACATCGAAGATCTCGGTATTGAAAAGTTTACCGACGCCTGCGCAGCATCAGTAATGAGATATGACGCAGAGTGGAAAAATGTTATACCACGTCTCGGTAGATGGGTGGATATGGATAACGCTTACAAAACTATGGATGCCACATATACAGAAAGTATATGGTGGGCTTGGAAGCAATTGTATGACAAAGGTCTCGCATATGAGGGGTACAAGATAATGCATATCTGTCCAAGATGTGAGACACCGCTGGCACAGAGCGAGGTGAGTGGTGAGTACGTTGACCTGACTGACATGACAGTGACAACAAAATTTGAGCTAGCTGATGAACCGGGGACATTTGTTCTTGCCTGGACTACAACTCCTTGGACATTGCCTGGCAACACCGCCCTCGCTATCAATAAAAATCTGGAATACGTAAAAATAAAAGTTGCAGATGATGAGAATTTTTATATTGTTTCAAAAAAGTTAGTAGATAAAGTTTTCGTAGGTAAAAATATTTTGGAAAGTGTAGATGTTAACTTTGGTTCTTTGATAGGTAAAAAGTATTTACCACCATTTAATGTTTTCAATAATGAGACGTATTTAAATAAACTAGAAAACAGCGAAAACGTATTTAAAATCTGGCATGCTGACTTTATCACTGATGAGTCGGGGACAGGTATCGCCCACGAGGCCCCAGCATTTGGCGCGGAGGATATGGAGCTGGCAAAGGCAAACAATATACCAGTTATAAAACACGTGCTAATGAGTGGACATTTCGTGTCTGATGTAGAAAAATCTGTTCCAGAATTGTCTGGGTTAGTAGTAAAGAAAAAAGACGACAGCATTAGTACAGATATAGAGATAGTAAAATGGCTGGCACATAATGGCAAGCTATTCAGCAAAGAAAAAGTGGTGCACAGCTACCCGCTTTGCTGGAGATGCAAGACCCCACTACTCAACTATGCCACCTCATCATGGTTCGTAGATGTGCCAAAAATAAAAGATAAATTAATATCTGAAAATCAAAAGACAAAATGGGTACCCGAGCATACTCGTGATGGTAGATTTGGAAAATGGTTGGAGGGGGCTCGCGAGTGGGCTGTATCACGCCGCCGCTATTGGGGTGCGCCACTACCAATTTGGAAATCTGTTAAGACTGATGAGATATTTGTTGCAGGATCACTCATGGATATTGCAAATAAACAAAAGGCAAACAATGAATACTATGTAATGCGCCACGGTGAAGCAAAGAGCAATGTGGACATGGTTGTAGATTCTAGTGGTGATCCGAATAATCACTTAACAGAAAAAGGTAGAGTACAAGTTGAGGATTCTATAAAAAGTTTTGATGTAGATTTTGATGTGATAATCTCGTCTCCGTTTTTAAGAACAAAAGAAACGGCAGAAATAGTGGCTAATGGGAAACAGGTTTTGATTGAAGACAGACTTCGTGAGATGAATCTCGGGGTTTTTGATGGTAAGCCTATAGATAATTATATTAGTAGTATGGGTTCTGTTGATTACTTAAAATTGAAAACTCGTCCAGAAGGAGGTGAGACACATGGGGAAATAATGAATAGATGTGTATCTGTTATAGAGGATTTGGAGAAAAAGTTTACAAATAAAAAAATACTATTGGTTACTCATGGAGGGCCAATGCGTATGATGATAGCTGGTGGGGAGTTAATAACAGAAGAGGCATTGATTGCTGATGAGCTGGCTCATGATACAAGACTTTATCCTCGCAACGGAGAAATAAGAAAAATAGATTACAAATTAGTACCACGTGATGCGACTGGCGCTATCAATCTCCATCGTCCACATATTGATAAGGTGGTACTCAAAGACAGCGAGGGGAATGATATGAAATTGATAGGGGACGTGTTCGACTGTTGGTTTGAATCTGGCTCGATGCCATTTGCGCAGTTGCATTATCCATTTGAAAATGAAGAGGTGTTCAAGAAAAATTTCCCAGCAGACTTTATCGCTGAGGGTGTGGATCAGACTCGTGGCTGGTTCTACTCTTTGATTAATGTTGGTGTTGGGCTTTTCGATCAGTCACCATTTAAACATGTGATAGTGAATGGGCATGTGTTAGCAAAAGGGGGTGAGAAACTTTCGAAGAGTTTGAAAAATTACACAGACCCAATGCTTCTGGTTGAGAAATATGGAGCCGATGCATTGCGTTATGCATTAGTAAATAGTCCGGCTATGCGCGGTGAAGCCGTAGAGTTCCCGGACTCATTACCAGAAGAGGTATACAAGAAAAACATACAGAGACTGGAAAATGTACTCGATTTTTACAATATGTACAAAACAGAGGATGTAAAAATGGGAACTGGTTCACATAATATTCTTGATATTTGGATATTAAATAGACTGCATGAAGTCATAAATAGAAGTGTGGACGGGTATGAAAATTATAAATTAGACGAGGCAGTGAGCGGTGTGGATCTATTTATCGACGACTTGTCGACATGGTATCTACGTAGATCTCGTGACAGATTAAAAGACGGATCTGTTGAGGCCCTCGAAACAATGAAATATGTTTTCGTAGAATTTTCAAAAGCCATTGCTCCTGTTATGCCGTTCATCGCTGAGCGTGTATATCAAGACGTATTTGGGACAAATGAGAGTGTGCATTTGCAAACTTATCCAGAGAAAAAGTCTGTTGATGAAAATGTAATAAAAGAAATGCGTGATGTACGTGATGTTGTTACCGCATTACTAATGATAAGACAGAAAAATAACCTGCCAGTACGTCAGCCACTGTCACTCGCAACAATAAATAAAAATATAGACAAGAAATATTTTGAAATCATAGCTGAGGAGGTGAATGTAAAAGAGATAAGAGTTAATGAGGGAAGTGAGGCATGTGAACTAGATATGAATCTTAATCCAGAACTGATACGTGAGGGTAAACAGCGCGAACTAGCTAGAGAAATAAAAGATAGACGCAAAGAGCTGAACCTGGTGGCGAGCGACTACATAATACTTTTCATCGAGGCTGACAGATATGATCTAGTGGACGAGCAATACAAAACAGAAATGAAAATCCGCGAATGCCACGTCAGCGAGGACTTTATAGTCGAGAAGGCTGCGTAAAATGGCTATTGAAAAGTACACCACAGAGGCGTTTATAATCTCGATGTATGAGTCGGGGGAGGATGATATTGTTTTCAAGGCATATACTAGGGACTTTGGTATGATACTGGTTCGTAGTACATCACTCCGCAAGAGTGTAAAATTGCGAGGGCATATACGCGTGAATCACATGTCTCAGATAACAGTGGTGCGTGGGAAGGAGATATATAGACTGACTGGGGCGAATGAAATACAAAATGGGAACAAATTTATAACTCATGTTTGCGAGTGTGTTGCAAAGTTCATACACGGTGAAGGTAAAAATGTGAAGCTGTTCGACAGATTGGTAGAATATTCTAATCTAAATAGTGATTTTGATTTGCAGCAACTGCGTATATCACTGTTCGCAGAAGTTTTGATTCAGCTCGGATATCTCGATATTGAAAATCTATCACTCACAAAAGAAGAGTATATTAACAGTGATATCAATCATTTTTATCTGTTATCAAGTCTAAATAAAAAAGTATTTGTGAATACAATACAAAAATCAATAGTGGAGAGCATGCTATAATGTATACAATATGGAAACTCCAATAAACGACGAAAACCGTACAGATATATCTCCATTCTGGGACAGGACAGAAGAGATAAACAACAGAGGTAATGCTGTAGGTGATGAAGTTGTGCCAGCAGAAATAAAAAAGAAGAGCTTATTTTTAAAGTTTTTAATAGGGTCTATTATTTTATTTGTTTTAGCTGGGGCATATGCTGCATATCAAGTGTATTCAAAACGCAATCAAGTAGACGCAGAAAAAATAATACTGACAATAGACTCAGCACTGTTTGTAGACTCTGGTAAAATAAAAGATTTCAATTTTTCTGTTTCAAATCAAAACGAGTTGCCTCTTAGAAATGTAAAAGCAGAATTGACATACGAGAGAGGGCGTAGTGTTAATGGCAGCTTGGATACAGGGAGAGCTGAGTTTTATTTTGGAGACATAGAGGCCAGTACATTATTAGCAACCAGCAGTCCAATGATAATGTTTGGAGAAGAGGGAGATATACGCAACGTTAAAATAGTCATGTCATATGATCTCTCCGGCTCAAATGCTACTTATAACAAAAGTATTGCGGCGAGCGTTAAAATAGCCGCTCCATTAGTGACATTAGAAATATCTGGACCAACACAAATTATCAACGACAACGAGTTTGTGTTGACTGCAAAAATAAAAAATGTAGCGCAAAATGAATTTGTTCCGAGTGTATTTAGTTTTGAGTTACCTACTGGTTTTGTTATAAAGAGGGTGGCTAGTTCTACAAGTCAGACTCGTATAGATATAGATGCTCTAGCATTGGGAGAAGAAAAGACTTTTCAAATCAGAGGTAATTTTAAAGATAGTGTAGGTACGGCGAGAACATTTCGCATATACGCCTCTGCAAAGGCGGACATAGGAGAGGGGTCACAATATGCTAGCGCGAGACATGAGATGGTGATAGTAGATACCCCTATAGCTATAAATCCAACAATAAAAGTAGAACAAAGAGACGAGCAATACGCCTCAGTTGGCAAACCTTATACATTAGAGATAAATGTTGCCAACAAGAGCGACTATGCCATAGATGATATAGTTGTTAATCTGACAGTTGATAAAAAAGTCACAGTATATGACGGCAATATCCCAGAGCTGAAAAGACTCAACCCAAATACTTCTTATAAGATAATACTGGACCCAATTACAATATCTAGCAAAAAAGACTACAAAATCGAGGTTTACGGCAAAGAAAAGGGGTCTTTTGATACGGTGTTACTTTATACTGGCAGTACTAGTGTTTTGGTTAAATAGGGGATTAGCTATTATTTAAAATATTTGTCATAATACCCATATGAATACTATACGCATTTCAACTGGGACAATGATACGTGCTGCTGTGCTGATCGGCCTGATTGCATTAGGGTTTTTGTTGTCTGATCTCATTATTGCATTGTTAGTGGCTGTGGTTTTGGCCTCAGCAGTAGAGCCGATAGTTACATTTGGCAAACAATACAAGATACCTCGTTCAGCTACTGTGCCAATAACTTTTATATTAGGGTTTGGATTTGCTGCTATTTCAGCTATTTTATTTGTACCAAAAATAGCCAGTGATATGGCGACCTTTGTAGCTAGATTGCCAGAGCTGCTCGATAGCATATCACTATTTGGTGTTGATTTCGGGCTTCGTGACTTGTCGGTATATCTGAGTGAAACATCAAAACAAATATCAGAAGGCCAAATAATGACAATTTTGAAAAATTTTGTTCTGGGTGCAGGATCAGCATTGCATGCAACAGGCATTGTTATTAGCAATGTTTTCAATACATTTTTGATAATGGTTTTATCGTTCTATCTTGCGATGCAAGAGAAAGGAGTGTCAAACTTTTTAAAGATAATCACCCCTCGTGCGTATGAGGAATATGTTATTGGCCTATGGGATAGGAGTCAAAAGAAAATCAGCGATTGGGCTCGTGGACAAATAGTATTGGGGGTTATTGTCGGAGTTATGGTTTACATTACTCTTTTGGTTGTTGGTATAGAGTATGCAGCATTCCTGGCGATACTCGCATTTGTTGGTGAGTTGATACCTGTAGTAGGACTCACTCTTGCTATGATACCTGCTCTGTTGGTTGCGCTCGCTACTGGTGGACCAGCTACAGCGGGAGTGGTGTTCTTGGCTTATTTTATAATAGGGCAAATTGAAAATCATATCTTGTATCCAAATGTTATGCATAAGATGGTGGGAGTTCCGAGTGTTGTGGTTATTATCTCTCTTATTGTTGGGGCAAAGATGGCTGGGTTCTGGGGGATACTAATCGCTGTTCCACTTGCTGCCATCATGATTGGATTCTTGGACGACCTAGATAATCACAGACTACCAAAGGTCGACTAATACAACATGAAGCCGTTTTATATTACCACAACTCTCCCATATGTTAATGCTGACCCTCATATTGGCCACGCTATGGAGTTCATACGTGCTGATGTTATAGCTAGATTCCAACGCTCTCTTGGCAAACAAGTATTTTTTAATACTGGTACTGATGAGCATGGGCAAAAGATATTTGAAGGCGCAGAAAAAGAGGGGATGACAGCTCAAGCTTATGCTGACAAGTACTCAGACAGATTTAAAGAGTTTTGCAAATTAACAAATATCTCATATGATGGATTCCTCCGCACTACCGATCTACGCCACATTGCCGCGGCTCAAAAGATGTGGGGTATATGTTTAGAAAAAGGCGACATATATAAAGCCAAACAAACAATCAAATATTGTGTTGGATGCGAAATGGAAAAGACAGACAGCGAACTGGTTGATGATAAATGTCCTGATCATCCAAATAGGGATCTAGTGATAAGTGAGGAGGAAAATTATTTTTTCAAGTTTTCAAAATATCAGGACGCACTACTCGCTCTTTACGACAGAGGCCTGGTAAAGCCTGACTATAGGCAAAATGAAATCAAAAACTTTGTAGCGGCAGGTCTCCACGACTTTTCTGTATCGAGACTAAAATCTAAAATGCCATGGGGTGTTGCTGTACCAAATGATGATGAGCATGTGATGTATGTTTGGTTTGACGCGCTCAACTCATACATATCAACTCTCGGATGGGGAACAGATGAAAAGGACTTTAATTTTTGGAATGAGGGGACCGTGGTGCAGTATTGTGGAAAAGACAATAACAAGGCTCAGTCTGCGATATGGCAGGCAATGCTCTTGTCAGTAGGTATCAAAAACACTGACATTATTAACATCAATGGTCATATCATTAGCGGTGGGGTAAAGATGAGCAAGAGTATCGGTAATGTTATTAACCCATTTGATATTATAGAGAAATATAAAGTAGTGACACCTTATGCTGAGGAGGTGCTCCGTTTTGTGATGTGTCACGAGGTATCAACATATGATGACAGTGATATCACAGCAGCAGGCATAGACGTTGCCTATTCATCATATCTTCAAAAGGGTATTGGCAATCAGGTTAACAGAATATTAAAACTTTCTAGTCAGTATTTGAATGCTGATGATATAAAAAATATCCTAGCAGAAGTTGAAAAGACAACACTCGACAATAACTACAAAGCCTATCTTGAGGACTTTAAAATTAATGAGGCTATACACCTCGTTACAGATAAACAGAAAAAGTTGGACGAGTATATACAGAGCAGTGAGCCATTTAAACTTGTAAAAAATGAAGAGACTCTGGAGCAGGGAAGGAAGATAATACGTGAGTCGCTGACTAGACTGCTGGATATCGGCCACCACTTATATTTCTTTATGCCACGTGCCTCAATGGATATGTACAACCATATAAAAGAAAATCGCATGCCAGAGACCCCGATGTTTAATAGGCTGTAGAACTAGAGTATAATGCCGAGATTTAAATTAAAGCTTTTATATTGGAGAGCGTACATGTATCAGATTTTTAATAGGATGGGGGTATTTCCATTTGAACACTATATGTATCTTGCGAATCTGGCTCGCGAGAGAGGCTGCAAAAATATCTTGGAAATAGGGACAGGCCTAGGCATATCGTCCTCTGCTATGTTAATGATGAACTCTGATGCAAAAGTGACAACATTAGAGAAACATGTTGAGATACTCAAAAAAGCAAAAAAGAATATTTATAATATTTGCGGAGGGGGTGTGTCAGAGAGGGTGACATTTATAAATGAGAGATATTTTGATTGGTTGGATACATATCTGGCACAGGAGGACTTTAAAAAGTTTGATATGGTATTTTTGGATGCATATGTTAGCAGATATAATGAGGTGGAGAGGCTGGGTAAAGTCTTGGCAGATGGTGGGTTGTTCGTGGTTTCAAATATTCGCACAGATATGACCAAAAGCATAATGGCCAAGGAGGACCTGCTATACAGCGGTAAATATGAATTTATAAAAATGCTGGATGATACGGTATTTGTCAGTAAAAATATTAGTAAAAATGAGAACTAGTTCCCATTTTTGATATGTTATAATTCATCCCATGATACAAAGTATATTGTTAGGTGTGATGGAGGGGTTTACAGAGTTCCTACCGATATCCTCAACAGCGCATCTGATACTGACAAATTATTTTCTCGGGAATGACATAACTGCCAACTTTACAAAGGTGTTTGAAATATCTATACAGTTAGGTGCTGTGTTGGCTGTTGTCGTTTACTATTTCCGAGAGCTAATAAAATGGGAGAATATAAAGCTGTTAGCAGTGGGAGTATTGCCAACGCTCGTCATAGGATTTGTTTTAAAAGACTTTGTTGATGGACTGCTCGAGCTACCGATGCTGATTGCTATTAATATGTTAATCGGGGGGTTCATAATATTGCTGGCCGAGTACATTTATAAACACAGAAATATGCATATCAAAAAAACAGAAGACGTCTCATACACTCAGTCAGCAATAGTAGGCGTGGTGCAGTCCATTGCTATGATGCCTGGAGTATCTAGATCTGGAGCAATAATAGTTTATGGTCTGTTTGCAAATTTTAAGCGAGAGGTAATTGCCAAGTACGCATTCCTCCTTGCTGTTCCAACCATGCTCGCGGCTACTTCTTACTCTATGCTCAAAAATAGGGAGGTGTTAATGGCTAATGGTAACGCTGCTGACCTTGCGGCTGGATTCATCTCAGCATTTTTGGTAGCACTAGTCATAGTAAAATACGCTATACCATTTATACGCCGCTACTCATTTGTACCGTTTGGCATATACAGAATAGTCTTAGGAGTGGTGTTGATATCTATTTTATTTTAATAGATTAACAAATTCGCCATAACCCTCTGCCTCCATTTCAGACATAGGAATAAATCGGAGTGACGCAGAGTTCATACAATATCTCTGTCCTCCACGCTCAGCTGGACCATCTGGGAATACATGTCCGAGATGCGAGTCAGCAATTTTGCTCCTCACTTCTGTACGAGTAGAGAATATACTATTATCCTCATGCAGAGTCACAGCGTCATCTGTTACAGGCTTTACAAAGCTTGGCCAACCAGTACCAGAGTCAAACTTGTCGGTAGACAGGAATAGTGGCTCACCACTAACTATGTCTACATACAGACCCGCCTCCTCATTGTTCCAATATTTATTTTGAAAAGGCCTCTCGGTGCCATCTTTTTGTGTGACCTTGTACTGTTCATCTGTTAATATTTTTTTTATCTCTTCGTCAGAAGGTTTAGTGTATTGGCTGCTCACACTTGAAATAGGGCTAGTTGTCGTGCTGCCATCTTGCCAATGCAGTCTGATAAAGTCATTACGCCCAGATCCTTCACGATAATAATTGTATCTAACGGGGTTTTTGTCTTTGTAGTCCTGATGATACTCCTCAGCAGGGTAGAACTTGCCGGCTGATAATATCTCTGTGACTACTGGCTTGTTAAACTTTTTACTATCATCTATTTCTTTTTTTGATTTCTCAGCAGCTATTTTTTGCTCGTCTGTATAATAATATATGGCGGTAGTATATTGATGTCCTCTATCTGCAAATTGTCCACCTTCATCAGTGGGGTCTATATGTTTCCAGTATTTTTGTAGCAATGCTTCTATATTTATTATCGATGGGTCATAATACACCAAAACCGCTTCGCGATGCCCCCCTATACCAGCGCCAACCTCCTCATATGTAGGGTTTTCTTTTGTTCCTCCAGTATATCCAGAGATTGCTTTTGCTATGCCTGTGGCATGATTGTACTCGCTCTCGGTACACCAAAAACATCCACCAGCAAGTATGATTTTTGAATATCTTTGATCTAGGTCTGCTATTGTCATATTTTCTTTGTTTAAGTTTTCTACGGCGTGTATTTTACTATTGTATTTTTGGTATACGATACTGACTAAATATAGTATCGGTAAAAGTATGAGTAGGGCGATGAGGTATTGCATATATTTTTTCTTCATATTATTTCCAGATTCCTAGCCAAATGCCTAGATATTCTACGAATCCGTATAAGAAGATTATATAAAACAGTATAGCAACAATCAGTACCAGCATGAACTTGTTAATCAACTCATTTCTCCTGCGCAATGCTTCGTCAAATGTGCACACACCTTGACCTCTGATATAAAACACATAAGCGATGATAAGGGTGATGAGACCAACGCCACGAAACACCCATTTGTATGTGCCATAAAACAGATCTGAAAGTGACGCCGCGAATGTTGTGGTGGCGAGGCCAGTGAGAACCAGTATTACTGGTGACAGACAACAGAGTGATGCGATGATGGCTGGTATGCTGCTAATTTTTAAAGCTTCTTTTATTTTGTTCCACATATATAGTAGTATACTATGTATTAATTATGAATTTGATAGACATACACTCGCATGTACATGACAAGGCTTTTGATATTGATCGGGATGAAGTGCTGACGAGAATGCGCTCGCAAGGCATACACACGTTAACAATAGGCACTGATATAGTAGAGAGTAAAAAGGCCGTAGAGGCGGCTGAAAAGTATGACAATGTCTGGTGTACTGTTGGTGTGCATCCACATGATGATGATGAGGGGGCGACTTTTACAGAGAGTGAATTTGAAAAGCTGCTCGAGTGTAAGAGGGCGGTGGCGATAGGCGAGTGCGGGCTAGACTATTATTACTTAGAAAGAGAGTTGGTGGAGGGTAAAGTGATCGACGCTGAAAAAGAAAAAAATAGACAGAGAAGACTTTTTATACAGCAAATAGAGTTTGCAAAGAAAAATAATTTACCATTGATGCTGCATGGTAGACCGAGCAAGGGATCGCAAGATGCATACATAGACATGTTAGAAATTTTAAATAATTATAAGGGAATAGTTGGTAATGTGCATTTCTTTGTGGGGGATATAAATATAGCAAAACAATTTTTAGATTTGGGATATACATTTTCATTTGGTGGAGTCACGACTATCACATCTGATTATGATGAAGTTATAAAATTTATTCCGATAGAAAGTATTCATCTCGAAACAGACAGTCCATATGTAGCACCAAAGCAGTATAGGGGTCAACGCAACAGTCCAGAATATTTGCCGGTAATCTTAAAAAGAATAGCTGAGATAAAAAATATAAATGAGGAGGAGTTGGTACAAATTTTAAATCAAAATGCTATGAGAGTTTTCGGTATTTCTTTGTAGATTGTATTTATTTTTTATATCTGATATATTTACGGTCCGAATGTCTGATCTTTTGTTTTAAGGGGAAACGTATGTCAGAATTTTGTCCTACTTGCCAACGGTATGTAGGTGGAGCTTGCTTGCAAAAGTCGTGCGGCATGTCCTGGCCTGATAACGAGGAACAACAAGTCCAGACCGGAGATGTTGTGGCTGTAGTACAGCAGCAAGCTGAAGACTTCAGTTCACCTCGGCATCAAGAGCTAGATCAAATGACTGGCTCAACTTAACATGCTCTCGACTAGCTCGAGAGCAAAATCAAGACCGTTCTATAGCCTTGGCTAGGGGCGGTTTTTGTGTTATAATAAGGCCCTTATGAATAATATAGATGAAACCACAATAGAC
>CAYQUK010000009.1:0-21336 GCA_964420875.1 uncultured Candidatus Saccharibacteria bacterium | reverse complement strand
CGAATAAGGCAAAGTCAGAGAATTGAGTTGTGTAGCAAGAGACAGTGTTGGTATTGGTATTTGTGCTGCAGTTAGATAATGGGAACCAAGAGGAGCCGTCGTAACGGTATATAGAGAGAGTGTTGGGGTCGATGCCGTTTAGACTTGAGTAAGTGATAGATACTAATATTGGATTGGTAAAGGTAGAGATGACGGAGTTGTTGGTATTATCTATAGCTGTTAAGTGGAATACTTCACTAGATACTGCTGTCTTACCTGTTGGAGTATTAGCTACTGCAAAGAAAGTAACTGGTTCTATTTTGTTAGCTTGGAATACTATGTCAGTACTGGTACTAGAGACGTTTGGAGGGATAGAGAGAGCTAGGCTGGTGTTGGAGACTGTGCTGGTGGCTGTGCTTGAGGCTGCTACTGAAGCAGTTGATTCCACTGTGGTGTTGGCGGTGCAGCCAGCCGTAGTGAAGGAAGTAGAAGTAGACAGAGTGGTTACTGCACTGTCATTGATTGATTTGACTCTGTAGTAGAAGGTGGTACAAGTTGGGAGATTGTTAAGTGTTACTGAGTGATTAGTGACACGAGGAGAAGTGTTAGTCTCTACTGTACTGGTACCGAATGAAGTAGTTGGACCGTACTCTACTTGAGAAGAGGCTGCTTCTGATGAGGTCCAGGTGATTGTTGCGCTACTGGTGGAGACGCTGCTTGAGATTGAGGAAACGCTTAGTGGTGGTGCTGGTGACCACACAGATACCTTATTGTTATATCCATTTGCAATATAAATATCGCCAGAATTAGAAACTGAAATACTGGTAGGAAAATTAAACTGTCCATCATTTGGCCCGTATGTACCAAATGACGAAATATAATTTCCACTACTATCAAATTTTAATACTCGCCCATTAAAAGTGTCTACAACAAATATATCACCAAACTCGTCAAGGCTGATACCACTAGGTAGCATAAAAGTTTCGTTTTCAGATATAAGGGTACTAAATTGTGAAACATAATTTCCATTGCTATCAAATTTTTGTATACGCATATTATTGGAGTCTGACACATATATATCACCAGAATCTGATACCACTAATGCGGCTGGTGAATTTAATTGTCCATCACCAGATCCAGATGAGCCGAATTGTGAAATATAATTTCCATTGCTATCAAATTTTTGTATACGCCCAACGCTAGTATCAGCCGCATACACATCACCAGAAGTGGCGACAGTAATACCACCAATATGTGTAAACTGCCCGTCTCCTGACCCCGTCGAACCAAACTTTAATAAGAAGTTACCGTTACTGTCGAATTTTTGTATTCTGTTTGAATAATCAGCCACAAAAAGATTTCCTTGTGGATCGGTAGCAATATTACCAACGAAGTAAAACTGTCCGTCTCCTGACCCCGTCGAACCAAACTTTAATAAGAAGTTACCGTTACTGTCGAATTTTTGTATTCTGTTGTTACCAGAATCAGCAATATATAAATTATTATCGCCATCTATAGCAGAAGATGCAATATAGTTGATTACTCCATCTTCTAAGTTATTCCCTGATGGGGCAATCTTGTTTATATATACTCCATCCGTGTCAAAAATCTGCAATTTATTATAATCAGCAATATATAATTTACCATCTGGACCTATATCAATACCATCTTGCTCACCGAACAATTGGCCATCATTTACACCCAAGTTAAGTATTGTATCTATATATGTATCACTAGAGTCGTATTTATAAACCTCAGCATAATCACTGTAAAGATAAGTGTTATTAAAATCATCTATCGCTATACTGTAGAGCTCAACCTGTCCACCAGGTGGACTTATTGTCAGTGTAGATAAATATGCCCTGGTAGAGGAACTAAATCTCTGAACTCTGTTTGTATAATAATCTATAACATTTATGGTGCCGTCCGAAGAAAAAGCTACATCCATTGGGTAACTAAATTGCCCATCACCAGTGCCTGCCGAACCAAACTTTGAAACAAAATTACCGTTACTATCAAAAATCTGAACATTATTATTTGTGCCATCTGTAGCGTATACATTATTATTTGAATCTACCGCCAGACCGTACAAAAGAGAAAACTGCCCATCACCCGTGCCTGTAGTACCAAACTTTAATAAGAAGTTACCGTTACTGTCGAATTTTTGTATTTGGTTTTTAGAGCTGTCCGAAACATACAGATTACCCTGTGAATCACTAGCAATTCTGGAAATTTGTAAAAATTTTCCATCTTCAAAACCAAATGCTCCGACAGTTAGTAAATAATTACCATTTGAGTCAAATTTATATATACCACCAGCATATTGGGCCAGGTAAATATTTCCTTGAGGATCAACAGTGACATCGTTTGCATATGCAAACGGAAAATATTTATCTCCTGGGTTCATTGTAGGCACCCCACCTATAGATCTACTAAAAACATACCCTCCAACGGCATTCCCCTTAGAAAGATACAGACAGCCTATGAATAAAATCACAATAGATAATATACCTAGATATTTTAAATAGTGATTTTTGATATGAAATATAACCCTATACATATTACTTAAAGTATACTAGATACTTAATAAAAATAGAGAGGGCTCTCAACACAAAAGGCGTCCGCTTCGCGGGCGCCTTTTGTGTTGAGAGCTAGTTCTCGTTTTTAATACTCCCTCATTGTTAATTGAGCGTCTATTTTCTTCATCAAGTCAATGATAACTGATACAGCAATCAATAATGATGTACCACCGATAGCAATAGCAGATACTCCTGTTAATCCTGAAAGGACTATAGGAAGTATGGCTACGGTACCGAGGAATATCGCCCCTACTGTTGTAACGCGCATCAATGTGTCAGAGATGTATTTTGTTGTTGCCTCACCTGGTCTGTGTCCTGGTATGAATGCTCCAGACTTTTGTAGATTTTCAGAAGTTTTGATCGGATCAAAAGTAACAAGGGTGTAGAAAAATGTAAACACTACAACCAAGAAGAAATATATAGCTCCGTATATCCATGTATTACTGAGAGCTGAAGATATACCACTAGCTATAGACTGAGCCAATGCTGAACCGGATGTGCCGAGTAGCTGAGCAGCAATTTGAGGGAACATTAGGAATGAAATAGCGAAGATTATCGGCACTACTCCAGCCATAGTAAGACGTAATGGCAAATATGTTGTAGTCAGTCCTGTCGCCGCATATCCACGAGCCTGCTTTGCATATGTCACCTCGAGAGGTCTCTCAGCCTCTGTGATAGCAACTATACCAATCAGCACCAATACAAATGTTATACATAGCGCAACATACAAAGGTATCTGATCTGCAGGAATAGTTGTTGCAACACCCATCAATTTACTAGGAAGGTTCGCAACTATACCTGCGAAAATTATCATTGAGATACCGTTTCCAATTCCTTTTTCATTGATCATCTCACCCAGCCACATCATGAGCATTGCTCCAGCTGTTATAATAGATACGTTAATAACCATGTCTGTTGTAGACATTGCTGGTATAACATTTTGTCTTGCGAACAATGTTAACAATCCAACACCTTGCAATATTGCAAGTGGTGGTGTCATCCAGCGTGTGTATTTTGAGAATCTCTTTCTTCCCATATCACCCTCCTCTTGATTCATTGTTTTCAATCTTGGAGATAACACTGTTCCGAGCTGCATGATAATGCTAGCAGTAATGTATGGCTGAACACCGAGCATCACAATAGAAAGTGTTGACAGTCCTCCACCAGACAATACATTAAGTAGTCCTAGTATTTGATTACTGTTTACAAAGTTTGCAATGTCACTAGCAGATAGTGATGGTATAGGAATAATAGACAATATTCTAGTTATAATCAAAACCCCGATTACAAAGAATATACGTCTTCTAATAGAACTTTCGGTAAATACTGCACGCAAATATTTGAACATAGTTGTTTAATTGTATCACAAAAGTGACACTATGATAATTACCAAGTAAAGTGAGCGAAAGCCTTGTTAGCCTCGGCCATTTTGTGAGTATCCTCACGTTTCTTCACAGCTGAACCTTCGTTATTAGATGCTGAGATCAACTCATCGCCAAGTTTTTTGAACATCGCTGCACCTTTTTTAGCTCTTGCAGCTGCCAATATCCAACGCATTGATAATTGTAAACGTCTTTCAGGACGAACTTCGCGAGGAACTTGATAGTTAGCTCCACCAATACGGCGTGAACGAACCTCAATAGCTGGACTAGTATTTTTGATAGCTAGCTCAAAAATCTCCATACCATCCTTCTCAGTTTTCTCCTTAATGTATTTTAATGTGTCGTAAACGATGTCACGAGCAGTGTTTTTCTTTCCACTCTCCATAACATAGTTGATAAATTTACCTAGCTTGTCCGACTCGAACTCTAGATCTGGTTTTGCTATATTTCTATTTTTGACAGGTCTTCTCATGTTTTTGTTGTTATAAATCTGTAACTTTTCCCCTCAAGCTAGAGTACTGCAGATTTGTTTTAATTTTGTAATGCTTGAATTATCGTAAAACGAATGTCTGTATTATAACACGAAAATAACCAAAAGAAAAGCGCGACACTTGGTCGCGCTTTTCTTTTGGTTATTACTTCTTTGCAGCTGCTGCTTTAGGGCGTTTAGCTCCATAAAGTGAGCGAGCTTGGCGACGAGCGTCAACACCTGTGGCGTCGAAACGTCCACGAACGATGTGATAACGTACACCGGCCAAGTCTTTTACACGTCCACCACGTAGCATTACTACTGAGTGCTCTTGTAGTTTGTGTTTCTCTCCTGGGATATATGCTGTTACCTCTTGACCATTTGTTAGTCTAACGCGGGCGATTTTACGTAGCGCAGAGTTCGGTTTCTTTGGAGTTGTTGTTGTAACCTTTGTACAGACACCGCGTTTGAATGGTGAATTGTAGAAATTTGGGCGATTTAGAACGCTGTTAAAACCACGACCCATAGTTATAGATCTAGATTTTCTGACAACTTTCGTTCGTGATTTCTTTACGAGCTGATTAAGGGTTGGCATATTTTTTGTTTAGTACACGTGATTCTACTACAAATCCTGGATTTTTGCAAACCTACCTCCCCTCTTGGGCTAGTAATGTACGAGCTGTGCGGAGGGCTATGACAAAGTCAAACAATATGCCTCTGTTTTTAATATAATAAAGGTCGTAACGGAGACGCTCGATAGTATCCTCGACACCTTGTGGTTGTTCATGCATCATAATTTGCGCCCAGCCAGATAGTCCCGGGGTCACAGCATAACGTATCATATAATATGGGACCTCTGACTCCAATCTCTTTGCCAGATTAACAAGATCAGTACGTGGACCAACTAGAGACAACTCACCTTTTAACACATTCATAATTTGAGGTAGCTCATCAATACGAGTCTTGCGGAGAAACGCTCCAACGGGGGTAATAAAATTCTTTGTCTCTTCACCAGGCCAAACACCTCCATCTGTATAGGCCATAGTTCTATACTTTTTAACTATTATTTCTTTACCGTATCTACCAACTCTCTTTTGCTCTGAGTATATAGTCTGGTTGCCGTCTTTTACTATTTGACGCCTAACCCAAGGGTGTAGTAACACCCAAACTATAACAACTGGCAAACTGACAAGTATATCGAGCATTCTCTTTACTACCTCATACACCCTGGTGTTAATTGGAACATTTTCAAAGAACCAAAAGTACCCCGCACCAGACAGCGATGTTTTTCTAAAGATATACTCGTACAGATACCTCATGTCTATCAACTTAACATCGTGCTTGGTCATGTTGTACAAACTCGGCAGCAAACCTTTTAGCTCGGGATTATTTAGATTAACAATAACCACATCTATGTTTTCATCTTTTAGACAACTCTCAACATATGCCTGGAAAGACTCTCTGGCCTCACTATTAATATGTAGCTGCTTTATAACTTGTATCGGATAGACTCCTGTGTCTAGTTGATTTTTAATAGCGCACATATCATCCTCAACTCCGAGCATAATGGCGCGAGATCTCGTGTCAAAACGTTGTAACTTGTTAGTCCCAAGTCTCCACGCAGATATCAAAACTAGAATCAGAACTGCCTGTATGATGAGAACTGTCTTTGGTGTGTAGTCACTCGGGAACAGATAGAATAATGTGTTACCAAGAAAAACATATATGAGACTGATTATGCCTATGTACTTTATCTTTTGTACCTTTTGGCTAAAATCAGGTATGTCATAAAAACCAACAGCGAACATGGCTATCAAATAAAATGCAAAAAGTGGTACAAAACTGTAAATATGGGCAATAAAATAAGAGAGATCGGTAATGTCCGGTCTACGCAAAAGTAGTGCCAAATAAAGAGAGAACCAGAAAACCACACTGTCTCCAGATATCAGCAATACTCTCTTGATAAGGCCCTTACTTAACATATGGGCCCATACTACTTTTTTTTGACTTTTTACGCAAGTTCTGGTCTTTTCTATTCTAGCCCAAGAAATTCATTCTTACTTGTGCGTCGCAAGTCACTGTGGCTCTTTGCAAATGACGCTACGAGACCTATAGAAATAAAATCCACCAATATATGAGACCCACCATATGACATAAACGGTAAAGGTATACCTGTAACTGGCAGTAACGCCAAGTTCATGCCTATATTAATTGTGATATGTATGAACATAAACCCGAGAACACCCATGGCTATCAAAGCTTCAAAATTATTCCTCGCTCTGTATGCTGACAATAGCAATCTGTATGACAAAGTGGCAAACAAAATGAGAACGAGCGAAACCCCAACAAATCCCCACTCCTCTGCAAATGCTGCAAAAATAAAATCCGTCTCATGTTCTGGTAAAAATGACAATCGTGATTGTGTCCCATACCCCACACCCTTACCAAATAGTTGCCCACTACCTATGGCTATCTCGGACTGATACACATTGTATCCACTGCCACGTATGTCACGAGTCGGGTCAACAAAGTTTAATATTCTGGCTTTTTGATAGTCCTTAAAAACAAATACCCACATTATAGATACCGCCGCTAATCCTAGACCCATCATTATAAATAGGTGCTTTTTAGAGAGCCCTGATGCCAGCACCATCACAAACCAAATACCGAGCAGCACCATCGCCGACCCAAAGTCAGGCTGCAACATCACAAGAGAAATAGGGATAGCAGTATAAGCCAGACTCACCAATATATGTCTAGCTTGTGCTATCTCAACATGACGCTTTGAAAAATATTTAGCGAGCAATATTATGAGGGCCAGCTTTGCAAAGTCTGCTGGTTGCAAAGATACTCCACCAAACGAAAACCAAGCCTTTGAACCTTTTACTGTATTACCTATGAACAAAGTAGCAGCGAGCATCAGATTGGTAATGCTATACAAAAATAATACAGCATTGGTATTTTTAATAAAACTAATATCAAAACGTGATAATGCAATATATACCAATGTACCTAGAGCTATCCATATGGATTGCTTTATAAAATAACTATCCCCAGAAATAAAAGACGACATTGTGAGTAGCCCAAATATAGAAATAGGCAACACCGCGAGTAACAATATCCATTCTCTTTTACTCCTTTGCATAGAACATATTGAGTGGAATAAACTCTATTTTTGCTATATCTCCCTCTGTTCTGTATGGCAAAGACACAAACACTTCTCCGGCCCTATCAGCAGACAACCCCTTGATCTCAGCCTGAGCAAATCCGACAACATTCCCAAGTGAATTATAAGCCACAATCATAGATATAAATGTATCTGTTATGTTATCTCTGTATGGGGATGTGTAAAATATATCTAGGTCTGTAGAGTTGGACTTTTTTTCGTATGTAAAACTTTTGAGTTTTACTGTATACCCTCCGTTCGAACGATACATTTCATATGGCTCGATGCGAGCTATTACATTTGATATATTTTCTGCCTCGAGGTTTTGATTAAACACAGGTATCTCGGATCCAGAGAATGCTGGCGACACAGATCGGAGTGTTTTAAAATTCTTGCCATTATTATCATACAGGTCGACAACAACAGACAACATCTTTGGAGACATATTTAAATTTGGATTATCTATTAGTATCAAAATATCGTAGACGCCAGGTCCTGTCTTTATAGCTTTTGCTAATGAC
The DNA here is from genome assembly GCA_964420875.1 of uncultured Candidatus Saccharibacteria bacterium. Classification (GTDB taxonomy): domain Bacteria; phylum Patescibacteriota; class Minisyncoccia; order Phycocordibacterales; family UBA5272; genus JAUPVO01. The sequence continues at coordinate 13,240 of CAYQUK010000009.1, read as the reverse complement.
ACTGTTAGTGGTTTATATTCTGAGGCGCATACGAGTAGACATGACCCACCACAATCAACCCCCAGCTCTATACCATTTTTCTTTCCGTCATTACATGTAGGGCTTGGGAATATGACCCCCCTGAACAAATAAACAGTTGTACTGAGTAATATCAAGATAAAAACACTCAGCAACAACACCTTTCTCTTTGTATACCAATCCATTTGCATGGATAAATTATATCACAATCACGACAAACTCACCGCGGACCTTGTCTTGGTTATTTTTAAAATATTCTGAGACATCTTTGGCCGTCCCGCGCACTACCTGCTCATACATTTTAGTCAGCTCGCGACATATCACCACCTCCCTATTTGGCATGTACTCTGCAAAGCTTTCTAGTAACTTTTCTATTCTATGTACACTCTCATACATCACACTAGCGTTCTCATCCTCTGCTACAGATTTTACCAATGTCTCACGACCTTTTTTATTTGGTACAAAACCTAAAAAGGTAAATCTATTGCCAACAATGCCGGCAAGAGATACAGCAACGGTGAGTGCTGACGCACCAGGGATAGACTCGATGATACAGTTTGGTAACTCGACACGGACTTTATTCAAAATTAAAACTCCAGGATCAGAGATGCATGGTGTGCCAGCATCTGAGATGAGTGACACATGTCCACCCTCTTCTAATGTTTTCATTATTCTATCAATATGTGAAAGTTTTGAATTGGAGAAAAAGACTGTCGTAGGTGTATCGATCTCATAATGCTTTAGCAGTCTCTGCGCGTTACTAGTATTCTCACAAGCAATCAGGTCACACTCCTTAAGTGTGCGTATCGCACGCAATGTGATGTCCTCCAAATTCCCAATCGGTGTAGCGACCAGTGATAACTTACAATTTTTCTTTTCATTTTCTGTTTGCATATTAATTTACGCGGGTTATATTCGCACCGAGCGCAGCGAGGCGAGTTTCGATGTTCTCATACCCTCTATCTATTTGTTCTATATTGTCTATCACGCTCTCACCTTCTGCTCCTAGGGCGGCAATGAGCAAAGCTATACCTGCACGTATATCAGGGCTGGTCATATGTCTGGCTCTTAATTTACTTTTCCAATTATTTCCCGTTACTACGACACGATGCGGATCACACAATACTATTTGTGCTCCCATAGCTATTAATTTATCTACAAAAAACATTCTTGCTTCATACATTTTCTCATGGAAAAGCACTACACCGTCTCCCTGTACAGCCGCTACTATACCAACACTCAATATGTCTGGACTAATCTTTGGCCATGGCTCGCAAGCAATTTTCATCATGCTGCCGTCATACATTTTTTGTATTTCGTATCTTTCTTGTTTCAAAACTTTTATATCGTCCCCATTTATTTGCAAATTACAGCCAAGCTTACTGAACATATTTAATGTCATACCTAAATTATTAACCCCAGCATTTTTTATTGTTATCTCACTGCGAGTAGACATAGCAAGGGAAACAAAACTGGCAACCTCAATAAAATCTGGCAATACAATATGTGTTACTGGACTAGTAAAATCATTTTGATTTTTAATATTATTCAAAGTTATTCTATTAGACTTTTCACCTTGAACACTTAGTCCAACACTTTTAAGTACGCCACAAAGCTGGGTTATGTATGTCTCACAGGCTGCATTATATATTATGAGATTACTGGCTGACATAGCGGCACACATTATAATATTTGCAGTGCCTGTAACACTGGCATCATCTAGTAATATCTCTCCTCCAATATTCTTGTCTTGATCAATAGTTAGTTTGTTTCCATTTAATACAGCGCCTAACTTTATAAATCCTTGTATGTGGGTGTCCACAGGACGCAGTCCAATCTTATCTCCTCCCACTGGAGGCACATACGCAACACCAAACCTAGCAAGCAGTGGACCCATAAGCATTAATGAACCACGCAATTTTTCTGACAACATAAAATAATCCTCACTCTCAAAATACTCCTTATTCAAATCTCTCGTATCTATTAATAGTGCGTTTTTATCACCCTCTTTACCCCATGATACTTTTGCATTTCCATTTTCTAATATCAAAAGTAAATTACGTATGTCTGCAATATTTGGACAATTTACTATCTTGATATTTTGTACCAACACACTACTCGCCACTATTTGTAAGGCTTCATTCTTCGCACCTTGTGGTTCTATCGTTCCTGATAACTCTTTTCCTCCTATTACTTTAAATGCCGCCATAATTCCTCAATATTAACATAAAAAAGATCCCAGAGATTAATCCGGGATCTTAAGTTACGAACCAGTGTTTCTAGTTTGTTTTTTGCACCTGCTCCAAAATCCAGCGATAGGTATGCTCGAGTCCGGAACGAAGAGGCATAGAAACCACCCACCCCATCTTTTCCTTGTAAAGAGAGTTATCCGAACGACGACCACGAACTCCGAGAGCCTTTTGGTTGAGGTCATGACTCAGGGTTATTTTTTTCCCTGCAATCTCAGAGACCATGTGTGCCATCTGATTAATTGTCACCATTTCTTCAGATCCGATGTTGACTGGACCAGAGAAATCAGATTCGACGAATCGGCGAACCGCTTCGATGCATTCATCGATATAAAGAAACGAGCGTGTTTGCTCACCGTCTCCCCAGATTTCGATGGCATCCCCATCTTGCACTTGCGCAATCTTTCGACAAATAGCAGCCGGGGACTTCTCACGTCCACCATCCCAAGTCCCCAGCGGTCCAAAAATGTTGTGGAACCGCGCAACACGAACAGGGATCCCAAGGTTGCGGCTAGCGGCAAAGTAGAGGCGTTCGCTAAAAAGCTTCTCCCAGCCGTAGTTACTGTCAGGATCCGCCGGATAAGCAGAATTCTCTTTACAGTTCGGATTCATGGGGTCCATCTGATTGTGCTCCGGATACATGCAAGCACTACTACTGTAAAAAACCACCGTCTTGTTAGTCCTGCTAACGTCATTGAGACGCCGCTGAACCTCCAAAACATTCATGTTGATTTGACCCGAGTTGTGCATGATAGAAAAATCGTGATCCCCGGTAAAGACAAACCCCGCACCACCCATATCTGCCGCGAACTGATACACCTGATCAAAAGGCATACCGTCTGGTGCCGTCATGATCTGATTCAATCCGTAGTATTCCCTGAGATCAAATATCTCAAAATTGTCAGCCTTGGTTGTTTGATATTCTGGCTGCTTCAGGTCTACACCACGAACCCAGAACCCTTCCATCTTGAGACGACTAACCATATGGTGACCAATAAAACCACCGGCACCCAAAACTAATGCTGTTTTCATAAAACCTCCAAAAAATGGATAACAATGTCAAAGTATTAAGATACTTGACCCTGATTAAAACACTATCATGTTTTAATAAATTTACAAAGACTAAAAAGTAATGTAAATTTAATGTATAATTAAGACATGAAATACCTAATTTTGGGTTCTGAGGGTCAAATTGGTGCAGCACTAGTAAACTATTTAGAAAAACAAAATAAAGAGGTTTTAGAGTTTGATATCGTTAATTCTGCGAAAGAAGACCTTAGGATTTATAACAATTCCATGTTAGAAGATTTAATAAAAAAATGTGACTTTATTTTCTTTTTAGCATTTGATGTTGGAGGGTCTAGATACCTACAAACATATCAGCAGACTTTTGACTTTATCTCTAACAATACGAAAATTATCAATAACACATTTGATCTTATACATAAATACAACAAGCCTTTTATTTTTGCATCTAGTCAGATGGCTAACATGTCTTACTCCAGCTATGGCAGAATGAAGTCTGTGGGAGAATCATACACAGAGATACTGGGAGGGTTAGTGGTCAAATTTTGGAATGTTTACGGTGTGGAACATGACATGGAAAAGTCACATGTTATCACTGACCTAATAATAAAAGCTAACAAGACAAGAGTTATAGATTTATTAACAGACGGTACAGAAGACAGGCAATTCCTATATGCCGATGACTGTTGTGAGGCGCTGTTAAAGTTGTCAGAAAATTATACAGATATACCTAGAGACAAAGATCTGCATGTTACAAACTTTGAATGGAACACGGTATTAGAGGTGGCAGAAATAATATCTTCATACTTCCCTGGGTCAAAAGTTATACCGAAAGAGAATAAGAAAGATGAGGTTCAGAAAAATAAAAGAAATGAACCAAATAATTTTATTTTAAAATATTGGAAACCTAAAACAAAAATAGATGTTGGTATTAAAAACATAGTGGAGAAAATGCGAGAAGCTAAAATGATATAAAATGAAACCAATACTTGTAAGCACTATAACCCCATGTTTCAGGATGAAACCTTATTTGAAAAAGTTTCTTGAAGATCTACCCAATCAAACTATGTTTGATCAATTAGAGGTAGTCCTAGATCACAACGAACCAGACTAAGAAGAAATATCTTGGGTAAAAGATTTTCAACAAAAATTTCCAAACAGAATAAAACATATAATAGTTAACCCGGTAGAATTTATAGGTGCATCGATGAACAGATGTATAGCTGAGGCTGCTGGTAAATACGTCACCATCTGGAATGTGGATGACCTGCGTACCGCAAACTCTATCGAGTCTCAAGTAAAAGCAATAGAAGAAAAACATGCCGACATAGCAATAGGAGACTATAAAATAGTTAGAAGATTTGGTGAAAAAGAAGTTGGTAAAATAGTCAAACATGAGGGTGTACCAGAATCAGAATTCAAAAGATCTATGTATTTTGGTCCATTTGTAATGTTCAAAAAGTCCCTATGTGAAAAGACTGGATATTTTGATGAGCAGTTAACATCTGGCGCTGACTTTGATCTGTCTATACGTCTCGCATACAACGGTAAAGTTGCCATTGCTGATGACTTGCTCGGATACTATTTGAATGAAGGTAAAGGCGCCAGCACCAGACCAGACTCTAAACAAGCACTGGATAAGGCGATAATACTCCTTCGATATGGAGTGTTTGATAAGGTTGACTTGTCATTTATACCGAAATTAGTGACCTACTCAATACCAGACATTATTAGTTTTAAAGGCAGAGATAATGTTGGTAAATTTGTCCCGGACTATAAAAACATTATACTAAACAATACGCCCCACTTTAAAAAGTCTCTGTATACATCAACTGTGTCAGTGTTGTTTAGATACAAAGAGGTAAAGCTCGTTTTAAAAAACAAAGTTAAAAAAATAATACATGCAAATAAATAAAGAAATTGTCGACAATCTGATATATGAATTTACTTTGTCTGAAAACAAGAATACTATAGAACAAAAACACTTATCTAAGTTTATTATAGGTAGCAAAAAAGATGACTTATATCTTTCTATTATAAATTCTAAAGATGAACATTATATAACTTTTCTTAATTTTATAATTAAGAAATTAAAACCCAAAAATATTGTCGAACTAGGAAACAGAGAAGGGCTCTCTACGTTAGCAATGTATGACGCTACTAAAAAGGTAGATGCTGATTTTTTTAGTATAGATATAGAAAAAGATCTCCGTTACTGCCCAGATCATATGTTTAGTGACCCTAAAATGCACTTTCTTTTCGGTGACGTATGTAGTCTAGATATTATAAAACAGATACCTAAAAATATTGATATACTTTTTACAGATACCTTGCACTTTGATTTTCAAGTTAGAGATGAGTGGGAAATATACCAACACCTCCTTTCTGACAAAGCCCTGGTTGCGATAGACGACATAAATATAAATGACAAGAGAAAGCTTTTTGATAAAGTTCAGTACCCTAAATGGGATCTTACAGAGCTCTGCCACCATAATGGCTGGGGACTATTTTTATTTGAAAGAAATGAAACTGTAACAAATGAACAAACAAATATGAGGCTTTATGAATCCATATCTACAGTCTGGGAAAGAAAGTACGAATCATTATTCAAAATATTTAATGCTGCACAAAACAAGAAAGTGCTACCAACGCTAAAGAATTTAGTAAAAAAAATAAAACCAGCTTACAAAGCCTATACTTATTTATACAATAACTTGAATAAAAAATTTAATAAGGCAAATACCATGAACTACTCTGGTAGTACTAGACTATAAAAAATGATAACTAAAATTTCCAGCCTTACACACACATTATATAAAAAACTTTTTGGTAATCATTTTGAGAAAAATGGTTTTTTGGCATATGCAAATAACATACAGTGGTTCACATTAGCAAAAATAGCTAGTTTAATTTTGTCTCTTTTAACAACACTCACCGTCGCCAGACTTTTTGGGCCGGAACAATTTGGAATACTTAGTTACGTGATGAGCATAGTGGGCCTCTTTTCTATATTCTCAGCTTTTGGAATAGGAAATGTTGTGTACAAGGAGCTAGTATTAAAAAAAGATAGCCGGGAAGAAATATTTGGTAGCGCTTTTTTACTAAATACCCTAACAGCAATAACCACTCTGGGGGTTGTTATCCTAAGTTTATTTTTTATTGGAGAGTCTTTTTATGTAAAAAGCTTGATATTTTTGATGTCGCTGACTTTTATAACACAGCCTCTAATTTTATTATCTTTTGATTTTTTGAAAGACAAAGAGGGCAAATATGTAGCCATAGCTCAGACGATAGCGCTTTTTATATCAAGTTTCTTAAAAATAGTTATTACATACTTATATAGCTCAGTGACTTTATTTGTAGGTATTTTAATTTTAGAAAACATAATAGTAGGCCTCATTTATATTTATCAGATAAAAAGAATAAAAAGGCGTAGCTTATCTTTTAAAGTTAGTAAATCTCAAGTATCTTTTATTTTTTACAGCTCACTACCACTGATACTATACGGCGCCTTCTCAGAGATATACGCTAGAATAGACCAGATAATGTTAAGGAGTTACATAGATATGCAAGCTGTAGGTCTATACGCAGCTAGTGTACGCATAACAGAGATGTGGTACTTGATACCAAACATACTGCTGGGAGCCCTATTCCCAGCCCTTGCAAATGTTAAGGACGACGAAAAAGAATATGACAAAAGATACAATATGTTACTAGCTACACTGACTGGCTCAGCTTTTATTATATGTTTTAGTGTATTTTTCCTTAAAGACTACATAGTAAAAATAATATACGGTAGTGAATTTTCTTCAGCCTCTCCACTTCTAGGTGTCTACATATTTTCTATAGTTGGCTTCTTTATTTCTTCACTACTATATCAAGATCTATTTTTGAGAAACAACAAGTGGGCAATAACGCTAATACCATTTCTAACAGCTGCCCTAAATATTACTTTGAATGTTCTCCTAATACCCACACATGGCGCGATGGGTGCTGCGATAGCAACAGTTGTAAGCTATAACGTGGTCCCTATTTGTTTTTATGTAGTTAAACAAATAAATGGTAAAATTAAAAATAATTAGTATTAATCTATATCATGAAAGTTATAACACTTGTGCCTGTTAAAAATGAAGCCTGGATAATAGAACATGCTCTGAAAAACTTTTCAAGTTTCTCAGACTACGTAATAGTCGCAGACCAAGGATCTACAGATGAAACTGTTGCAATATGTAGAAGGTTTGAAAAAGTTAAGGTAATAAATAATCCATACAAAGCCCACACGAATCAGATTAGATGGCTCCTACTAGATGAGGCGAGGAAAATAGAAGGAAATAACTTGATAGTGTGCCTTGATGCTGACGAGTTACTTTCCCCTAATTCCATATCTGAAATACTATCTAATAAACCGCAAGATACCCGACCGGTAGCTATCTATGCCGAATGGATACAACTACTAAATAACTACACCGAGCACAGAGTAGACGGCGTGTGGAAGGGTAACTATAAACAGTTTGCCTTTTTTGATGATAGGGTCATTGATTACGACAAAAAATTTGTTAGTAATGATCACACAAATAGAATACCAAACATACCGAGAGCAATACACACAAAGTATCCTATATTACACTTGCAATATCTAGCAAAGGAAAGATGTGAGCTGAAACAAATATATTATATGTGCACAGACTTAGTTAGCGGCAAAAATGCTAGGAAAATAAATAATCAGTATAGTGTTGCAAAGTTTTCAAAATTAACTGAAACTGAAAAATGTAATAAAAACTGGTTTATAGATATAGTTTTACCTCCTATGAAAATATTTGAAGCCAGTGACTTGGCGAAAATAAAACAAATATACGAATTGTTTACACAGAAAGGATTGCTATTTTTTGAGCCTCTTGATATATGGAACATAAAAGAACTCAGGGACCATTTTATAAAAAATGTAGGAAGGAGTCCTAAGGTTAAAAAGTTCCCAGTACTCTTAGTAAGATTAAATGATTTAAAAAATAAAATAAAAAATAAAATTCAACTATGAAAAAAGATATGCAGAGCTACGAGAAGCACAACTCACAGTATCTGGAAGAGATTAACAGTTATGAAAGCACTCTAAAGATTATAGAAAAATATGATAAATTGAATCAATTTAAAATTACGGGTTTCGAGATGGCTCTAAAATTAACAAAGGAACTCCCAGGTACCGTTGTAGACATAGGATCTGGGACTGGATGGCTTGTACAAAAACTTTCTCCATTTTTTGAAAAAATAATCGCACTAGAACCGTCTGAAGCAGCTCTCAAGGTGTCTCAAAAAATAAATAACAATCTAAAAAATATAGAGTATATAAATAAAGCTGGTGCAGAATTTATTAAAGAGATAAATTTTTTATCTCCAATTTTTATAACTACGTCAGTTGTTTTAAATCATATAGAAGATGGTTATGTTAAGAAACTTTTATTTTTATTAAACAAGCTTCCGGATGGCTCCGTCTTATTCTTTGACGAACGCTATGATAAAAATACTAACTGGAATATGTGGCATGTTAGATCTAAAGACTGGTGGAGAGAGAATCTCCCTAATTGGCAGTTAATATTCTTGGACATTGAGAACTCGGGTTATGCAAGTGGTATATACGGTATGAAGGTCGCAGATGACCAAATTCTAAAAACACACGAGAGAAGCCGAGTGCAAAAAATAACCTGGGGAATAGACTATTTTTATAATATCTTTAAAAGGGTTATACAAAAACTATGGAGAGTAATAAAAAAATAAAGATAGCTTTTATAAAGTATGGGGGGCTCGCGTCTGGTGGAACGGAAAAGTTCTTGCAAAATATCGCTATAAAGCTTCCAAAAGACCAATTTGACGTTGATTATTATTACTGTGACGCGTCGCCTTATGTTGGGTCTGACTACAAACATCCCAACACTGACAAAAGAAATATGGAGCCTATGTTAGTAGCTGGGGTCAATTTGGTAAAATTTGAAACTGAACACAAAGATATAACAAAAAGAAATCACCCTTGGGGTAAAACAAACTTTTGGGACCTATTTGAAAATAAAAAATATGACATTATCCAAACTGGGCGTGCTGGCCACCCTGAGTACCCATTCACAGAAATAAAAGATACCCCCATAGTGGACTCTATACATTTTTTAGGCGGAATAGATAACCAGTACAACATTTCCAGAGTAATGCATATTACAAAGTGGAGCGCTGACAGGTGGGTAAAATTTGGTGGCGACAAAAATAGAGTCGTATTAGTCTCTCATCCAATGCTCGTTGACGGGTCAGTCGGGAGAAGTTTTAGAGAAGATCTAGGCCTACAAAATAAAACAATATTTGGACTGCATCAAAGAAATAGTGATCAAATATTTTCTGATATACCCCTACGAGCTTTTTCTGAAATTGAGAATGAGACTAATCATTTTATTTTAATGGGCGGCGGAGAGAAATATAGAGCACAAGCTGAGGAACTGGGTATAAAAAATATAACCTTTTTAGACTTTTCTGGCGACAGAGAGAAAATATACTCTTTCTTAAAAACTTTAGATATATACGCTCACGGGAGAAAAGATGGTGAAGTAAACTCGACCGCAATGGCGGAGGCTATGTATTTTGGACTACCGATAATCAGCCATACATCTGAGACACATAATGGACATATAGAATGTATTGGCAATGCTGGGAAAGTTGTCTCAACGCTAGATGAATATGTTGCTGAGATGGGGAAATATGAAGACAAGGTTTATAGAAGTGAAATGTCAAAAAATGCCAAGAAAAGGTACGCTGATATGTATGAGGAAAGTAAGCAAATGGAAAATATTGTTAACATATACAAAGACGTAATTAGAAACCCCTACCCGAATAAAATAAAAAGGATCACATCATCTTTTAGAATTAAATTCCTATACAGAAAGTTTCTACAGAAAACTTTTAACGTAAAAGTTTAGTTAGAAGTACTCTAACCTTTGGCTCTAGGAACTTGGAAACAATATAAGAAAGAGAAATAGAAATAGATAGAGGTAAGATCGGAGCCATAACCATAAAAGCTGACGGTATAGAGTAAGATATTTTAGATATTAAAAATACACCAAACTCATTATGTGTCAGATAAAAGGGGTAGCTAATGAAACCAAAAAATATAAAAAACTTTTTTGATAAAATATCTTGTAAGTCTTTAACTAATATAGATAAGCAAAATAAACTTATAAAAAATACAGCTACAAAATGTCCATAAGAAACTGCAGTAAAAGTGGAAGCCACTATAAGTAAAAATAAATTATTTCTATTTCTGTTGCAAAAATATAGATAACCAATAGCTCCAGCAAAAAACCAACTCAAGTACTCTAATCCAACAGAGTGTGAGAAGTTAAAAGTTTGCATAAGAGGTTTGTTTGAACTGATGTCGAAGTATGAAAAAATTTTTAAAGTAAAAGTAAATAGTGATATAAAAAATAAACCTATCAAAGCTCTTCTTTTACCAAGAAGAAAGAAGAGGCCTCCAAATATAACATAAAATAAAAACTCTAGATAAAGCGTCCACAAAACTCCTTCTACTGGAAAAATATTTAGGCTAAAAATCTTTTCAAAAAAAATAGGATGAATTAACGATACGGGTGACATTAGATTGATAATGTCTTGAAGACTAAATGAAATGTCTAGTAATAAATATTTATACAAATAAATAAAAATAACAGAAACCAGCATGGCAGGTAAAAGTCGTAAATATCTTTTTTTAATAAAACTCAAGAATGAGATAGACTTTTCTAATGTCATCAAAATAACAAAACCTGATATAAGGAAAAATAGAAATACACCCATGTTGCCGTATCTGAATACTTTCAAAAAAGAATACTGATTGAGACTGGTTTGTAAGTATTCGTTAGTGTAGTAGTGGAAAAATACAACTAATAAAATTGCCACTCCGCGTAACCCGTCTAGAAATGTTAACCTACCGGTGTTCAGGCTATTGCTCATGTTGTTTGTCTCTCGAGAATGTATAAGCTGATTCTATCATGTCTTTTACATAGATAAACTTCGGCAACCAACCTAACTCTCTTTGAGCTTTTGTTGAGTCTGCTATCAACTTAGATGGATCTCCGGGTCTGCTTTCTCTAAAAGAGAAATTTAACTTTTTACCAGATACCTCTTCAGCTTTTTTTATTAGCTCTAAAACAGAGAAACCTTTGTTAATACCTAGATTATACTGCTCGCAAATACTATCTGTGCTGAACATTTTACTCATTGCACAAATGTGCCCGTAAGCAAGATCTGAAACATGTATGTAATCCCTAACTCCTGTTCCGTCTTCTGTCGAAAAGTTTTTACCGTAAACAAAAAATTCTTTTCTTTTTCCGAGCAATGTCTCAACTATACAAGGTATGACATGGGTCTCATTTTTATGAAGCTCCCCAAGTCCTGATTCTAGGTCACACCCGGCAGCACAAAAATATCTGAGAGAAATTGACGATAAACCGTATGCGCGGTTATAATCTTTTAGAATATTTTCAAATGCAAGTTTCGTGTAGCCATATGTACTTGTTGGTATCCTTGTATGAGTTTCATCTATAACTTCACTTTGTGGCTCGCCGTAAACAGCGGCAGAGGAAGAGAAAACAATTTTACTCGTTCCTACGGACCTCATGCAATCTAATATATTTAGTCCCCCTAAAATATTAACATCGTAGTATTCACCAGGCATAGACATAGATCCTGGAACACTAGTCAGAGCAGCTAAGTGAAAAACAATATCTGGATTAGTCTTTTTAAAAACTTCCATTAATCTTTTCTTGTCCCTAATATCAACCTCATGATAAGTTATAAGGTCGTCTGATATAACGTTCTTTCTTGTCTCACAAAAATTATCAACAACTTCTATCTTATATTCCCCACTCTTTTTCAAAAGATTAACAACATGAGCCCCGATATAACCTGCTCCGCCAGTGACTAATACTGATATTTTTTCTTTCATAAAAGTGTTATTATTATAGTAAATATAGCACCAATATGGATGAGCAGCAAAAAAGTGAGTTAATAAGAAAAGTTTTAAAAAAGTATGAACTTTATAAATTGTCTGGAAGTAGGCTAAAAAGGCTACTAAAAGATCCGGTCACTACTGTACCATTTTTCATACTACAATTCTTGGCATACATTCACCCTTTCAAAATTAACTACAAGACACTATGGGGAGACAAAATGTCATTCTATCTTCCTGAAGGGGGCATGGTATACCAGTATGGATTCTTTGAGGCAAACCTAACTAACTTTTTAGTAAAGCTAATAAAAGAAGGTGATACTTTCCTTGATGTTGGGGCTCATGTGGGGACATATACAATACTCGCAAGCAAACTAGTAGGCAGTAGTGGCAAGGTGTATTCTTTTGAACCAACACCTAGAACTTTTGACACGTTGAAAAGTAACTCAACTGTGCGAAACAATATTAGTGTTTACAATAACGCAATAATGGATAAAAGTAGTACAATAGAATTCTTTGACTATGGGCCAAAATTTAGCGCATTTAACACATTTAAGAAAAGAAGCGACGAGAATATAGAGTTTAGAGATAAGGTGGAAAAGATATCTGTTCAAACTATATCCTTAGACGAATTCTGTAGAGAGAAAAACATAAAACCAGACTTTGTAAAAATAGATGCTGAGGGCGCAGAACATATAATATTAACAGCGATGACCGACATATTAAAAAATATAAAACCCATTCTAAGTATAGAGGTATCAAATACTCCGGAGTTGCTAAAAAACAGCAATGACTCTATAAAAATACTTATTAATCTAGGATATGTTGGTTATATATCTTCACCGGAAGGACTGCTGTCACCTCATATATCAGGGACTGAGTACGCTTATGAAAATATAATATTTGTACACAGTGCCAAGCTTGAAAAAATAAAAGAGTTTTTGATATAACCCTATACCCTCACCCACCCCTC
>CAYQUK010000008.1:5827-25740 GCA_964420875.1 uncultured Candidatus Saccharibacteria bacterium | reverse complement strand
AGAACGATTAATTATACACCCCATTTGACTCTCGCTTTTGCAGATCTAACAAAAGAAGGGTATGAGAAATCTCTTGAGTTGTTAAAAACAAAAGTTATAGATCAAGAGTTTATAATAGACAATATAACTATCGTTGAGTGTTATGGTGAAGACAAGATGGCAAGTGTTGAGTATAAAAGATTTTATTTTGAAGCGTAATTGTTTTCAGTCGTGCATTCAACTTTTGTTACCAAGGTACACAAAATAAAAACTGGCGCTTGGTAGCGCCAGGTGTCTGGTTTAGAATCTTGGTCTAATCGAGACTCGCTCAACTTCGAGATTTGGATTCTCGAGTTTTTGTTGTGCCAGCCAAGAGTCGAACAGACTTGGATCTGTGAATTCGACGATCGGTTTTTCACCTCGCCGATCTGGTCTATCTCCTTTTTTGGTTTGTGTGTAAGCTTCGTATTTTGTACCTCTGTAATAAGGTCCGCTGTAACTACCAGACTCATAGTCTTCTCCGGCACAGCTGTCATCCCAAAGCTCACGGGTTATGGTTAAAATGTTCATTGCTTTTCCTTTCTGTTTGCACAGAAGGAAGTGAACATTCACTTTTGTTTCCGTGCATAAAATAAATATAAGCCTTTTAATACTAAAATACATATACATATTTGTCAAGTATATTTTAATTATAATTAAGTTAATGTGTTATTCTTAATACAGATCATGTTCTAGTACCTGGATACTCCGCATAGTTGAATCGATAACGTAGTCTCAAAAGTAAGTGGGTAAAAACGTGGCGGGGTTACAAATCATTGAAAGCTTTTCGCTCTCCTGTCCAAGAGGGCACGAAAAACAAACACCCCCCACGCGGGTAGGTAGCCAACTTGCAAGAGTTAGAAGACTGCCACCCGCCAAAACACTAAAGACTGAGTCACCCTCGAGATGCTTCAGTCTTTTTATTTTGGCGTATAGTTCATTTTTTGCGTTTATTTAAATTTTATAGTAGATTGGAAGCAATGATCTAATCTATTTTCTTTTTTGGAGTTTTTGAATGAAGCTTTCTAAAGAAGTCCGTGAATGTGTTTCTATTTTGTCTTTAAAATACCTAGGTAAAAAACATGATTCAAGTTTTTCTTGCGTTGATTTTGTAAGGTCTGTTTATCGAGAGGTTGATATCAACATCCCAATTCTTGGTCCATATCTACCACCACCAGTATTGTTTAATATAACAAAAGAAGATTTGTCAGCTTGGGAGCATGGGTATGTAATTTTTCTGACGAGATGTGGTTATGTTGGGAAAAGAACTTGGACACACCTAGGTATAACTCTCCCAAAGGGAAATATTATTCACTCGTCACACTACTTTGATGGTGAAGTTTCAGTAAACTCTCAGGAAGAAATTTTTAGCTTTTATCAATATGTGCCATCTTTTTAAGATGACAGGGCCGCTGTATTTCGGCGGCTTTTTTATGCTAGAATGCTTAGCAATATGGACCGAGTATTTATCGAGAACTATACATTGATAGCAAAGCATGGATATTATAAAGAGGAGCATTCAAAGCCTCAGAGATTTGTGGTGAGCGTGTATGCAGATGTTAATCAAAATGCGAGTGGGGCTAGTGATGCGCTGGCTGATACTTTTAATTATGAGGTTATACGTCGGGCAGTGAGTGAGGTGATAATGGGTGGTCATCACGACCTGCTCGAGAGCCTGGCAGAGGAGATGGCTAGTAGAGTACTCAATAATAATATAGTCACACGTGTTGAGGTGAAAATCACAAAGCCTGACATATGGGGCGATTGCCAACCTGGAGTGCAGATAGTCCGCAATAAGTAAGGTTTGACAAAAGTACTCATAGCATGTTATAATATTGACATTATTTGAAATATCTATATTGAGTATCATTTGTAAGTTTATTGTTAATGATAGTCATGAAAGTTCGCATTTTTAAAAATCATAGGCGCGAACACAATAAAGCCAAATAATACTAAATACATGGAGAATACATATACGAAAAAGTCTTTTTCGCCTCGCCAAGGTGCGGGTAGAAGAGACGGGGAGAGAGGTGGAGATAGAGGCGGCTACAGTGCTAGACCTCGTTCTGGTGGTGGTTCACGTTTCGGAGGAGCTAGATCATCTGCTCCGAGAGCTTTTAATGCAAAGAGATCTTTTAAAAAGGATTATATTGATGAGAAGCTTTTTATTAATAAAGCAGTAGCAAAAGTAGACGCTGAGGTGTATGTTAACAAACATACTTTCCTTGATTTTGGTGTACATGAGTCACTAGCTAAAAACTTGATTGAGAAAGGTTTTGATAAACCGTCACCAATACAAGATCAAGCTATACCAGTAGCATTAACGGGGCGTGACGTTATCGGTATCGCGAGCACTGGTACTGGAAAGACGGCAGCATTCCTTATTCCAATTATCAACAAATTGGTAGCAGATAGAAATCACAAAGCCATGGTCCTAGCTCCAACACGTGAGCTGGCACAACAGATCGAGTCAGAGTTCCTAGCTTTTTCAAAAGGCATGAGACTGTGGTCTGTGACATGTGTGGGTGGTTCACCTATATATCGTCAGATCAGCGAGCTGTCTCGTGGAGTTCACATTGTTATCGGTACACCAGGACGTGTAAAGGACTTGATTGCTAGAAACAAAATCAGAATGAATGACTATAACACTATTGTGTTGGATGAGGCCGATCGCATGCTCGACATGGGATTCGTAGGAGATATGCGTGAGATACTTGGGGCTATGCCAAAAGAAAAGCAGGCACTATTTTTCTCAGCAACATTGTCAGCTGAGGTACGTAGACTTTGTGGAGACTTCCTCCGTGACCCGATCAGCGTAACTGTTAAGAGTCGTGATACATCAGGAAGTGTAGAGCAGACAGTTGTAAAAGCTCGTGGACGTGATGAAAAAATAACAGTGCTACACGACATACTTGTAAAGCCTGAGGCTAACAAAGTGTTAATATTCCGTGAGACTAAACGCAGTGTTGACGAGCTAGCTCGTGAGCTGCGCGCTAGAGGATTCGTAGCTGTTGCATTGCATGGTGACATGCGTAATCGTGAGCGTGAGCGTGCTGTAGAGGCTTTGGCAAAAGGTCAGGCTCATATACTCATCGCTACTGACGTAGCAGCGCGTGGTATCGATATACCTGATATATCACACGTTATCAATTACGACCTTCCTAACAATTACGAGACATATATACATCGTATCGGTAGAACAGGACGTGCTAATAAAATGGGTAACTCAATAACTTTTATCTAAGTTTAACTTAGTAAAATAATAAAAGAGCGGTCGCATAGCTGCCGCTCTTTTATGTTATAATCTCAAGATATTTATCCATGGCGTACAAGAAACAAAAATTTGAAATAAAAGGATTTACCCCAGCTGGTGATCAGCCAAAGGCTATCGAGGGACTTGTGGCAGGACTGCGAAAGGGTATGAAAAAGCAGACCCTCTTGGGTGCGACTGGAACTGGAAAGACTTTTACTATTGCAAATGTCATCAATCAGATACAACAGCCGACTCTCGTCATCGCGCATAACAAAACACTCGCTGCGCAACTGGCTCAGGAGCTACGTGACTTTTTCCCTGACGCAGCGGTACACTATTTTGTATCGTACTATGACTATTATCAGCCAGAGGCATACATAGCAGCAACGGACACATATATTGAAAAGGATGCCCAGATCAATGAGGAGATAGATAGACTTCGTCACGCCTCTACTCAAGCACTACTCACTCGTAGTGACGTTATCATCGTTGCATCTGTATCATGTATATACGGTCTCGGATCTCCTGTTGATTATGAGCGTGTGAACAAACGCATACATGTTGGTATGAGCACGAGTAAGGTTGACCTAATGTCTACATTCATATCAATATATTATGAGCGTACTAATGCCGACCTATCACCGGGAACATTCCGCGCAATTGGTAATCGTATAGACATCATGCCAATCAGTGAAAATCACATGCTGCAAATTGAGATATTCGCTGGCAAGGTATCACGCCTCACTGTTACTGACCCAGTATCAATGCGCGAGATGAGTGTTGTTGACGACTATTTTATTTTCCCTGCTAAACATCATGTGAGCGACGATGAGTCTAGAAAAAGAGCCATCAAGTTAATAGAAGATGAGTTAAAAGTCACTCTCAAGAAATTTGAAAAAGAGGGTAAAATACTCGAAGCCGAGAGATTAAAACGTCGTACCACTTACGACCTGGCTATGATACGTGAGATAGGCTTTTGTCAGGGGATTGAGAACTACTCGCGTCATTTTGCTGGCAAGGGAGAGGGTGAACCAGCCGAGACATTGTTGTCATATTTTCCACATGATGAGAACGGCAAGCCAGAGTTCCTGACTGTTATCGATGAGTCGCATGTGACATTGCCACAGCTCCGTGCCATGTATGCGGGTGATCAGTCCCGCAAACAAAATCTTGTAGATTTCGGATTTAGATTGCCAAGCGCAAAGGACAATAGGCCATTACGTTATGAGGAATTCCAAGAGAGGGTGGGTCAGACTATATATGTTTCAGCTACGCCTTCAGAGTATGAGCGTACAGAGAGTGAGCAGATAGTGCAGCAAATAATACGTCCAACAGGTCTAGTTGATCCTGAGCTTGTGGTGCGCCCAGTGCGCGAAGCAGGAGAGTATAAGGGTCAAGTGTATAACTTTATCGAGGAGGCGGTAAAGGAAATAAAAGGAGGAGGTAGAGTGCTCGCAACTACGCTAACTAAAAAAATGGCTGAGAATTTAGCCGAGTATTTACGCGAACAAGGTCTCAAAGCTGAATACCTGCATAGCGATGTAAAGACCATGGACCGTATTGAGATATTAACCAGACTTCGCAAGGGTGAGTTCGACTGTCTTGTGGGTGTGAACCTATTGCGTGAGGGTCTGGATCTGCCAGAAGTATCACTCATTGGTATATTGGACGCTGACAAAGAAGGCTTCCTCAGAAGTGAGACATCCCTGATACAGACTATTGGACGTGCAGCTCGTAATGAAAATGGTCGCGTGATACTTTACGCTGATAACATGACCGGCTCATTAGATCGCGCCATTGCTGAGACTACTCGCCGCCGCAATATACAACTGGCATATAACAAGGAACATGGCATCACTCCAAAAACTATAAAGAAAAATATTGGTGACATCACTGACCAGCTGCGTACCGATCATGCAAAGAGTGTGCAGACTGAGCTAGACATTGATGAGAAGCTTTTCAAGAAAAACCCTAATAAGTTATTAAAGTTAAAAGAGTCACAAATGAAAGAGGCTATCAAGGTGCTCGATTTTGAGACTGCAGCCATACTCCGTGACGAGATACAGTTCCTAAAAGATAGATATAAAAAAGAGACAGAAAAAGACGAGGAAGGAAAAGAATCTGCAGAATAGATATGCCTTTAGACATAGCCCTAGGGATATTAGTATCAATTTTTATAGGTAATTTTTATTTCGCAGAAGTTCCTGCTTGGTTTATTTTTATTGGTATTATATTTGCACTTTTACCAGACATAGATATTTTGTTATATTTTTTTAATAAAAAAGTTAGGAAGAACTGGTCTTATATTCACAGGTCATACGTAGGGTATCCTTTGGTTTATATTCCGCTTTCTGTTTTTGTGTACTTAATCTTTGGAGAATCTATAGGTTTACTATTCTTTATTTTGACATTTTTACATAATTTACACGACACTTTCTTCATCGGGTGGGGTGTTATGTGGTTTTGGCCCTTTTCAAAAAGAAAATACAAGTTTTTCCCTGACAGAGACGGGGTGATAACAACTATTCCCGTCATATCTTGGTTACCTAATGAAGAAGAAAAGGTAAGAAATTGGAGTAATGGTACCAACAAACAACAGGAAAACTGGGTTAAACATTATTATTTTAGATTTAACATACTATCTATCACCGAATGGGGAATGTTTTTGATTTCTCTATTTATTTTATCTTATTGCTTGTTTAGCTGAAATATTTCTCATTTTGTGTTGTAATAAGTTAGTAGCGATATGAATGATCAAGAATTGGTGAATCTGATCCGTTCTGGGGAGAAAGATCTTTTTTCTGAGGTCGTTATTCGCTATGAACCAAAAATATCTAGATATATTAAGAAGTTCATATGGGATAGGGATGACCTAGATGATGTCATACAAAATGTGTTTACTAAAAGTTATATCTATCTCAATACATATGACGACAAACAAAGTTTTAACTCTTGGTTGTATCGTATAGCACACAATGAGGCTATTAACTTTTTAAAGAAAAGCAAACCAAAAGATATCAGCTTTATAGACATAGACACCTTTATGCCATTCCTCAGCTCTAGTGATGGAGCTGATGACAAGACTTTGGTCCGAGAAAACAGAGAGCTGATAGATAAACATTTGAATAGTTTAGAATCAAAATATCGCGAGGTGATAGTGTTATATTTTTATGAAGACCTAGATTATAATGAGATATCAGAAATATTAAAAATACCAAAGTCCACCGTAGGGGTACGTCTCGGTAGGGCAAAACAAAAACTCAAAACAATTTTAGAAGAAAATAAAAACCATGAACCAAATTTTAAATAATATAGAAAAGCTCGTAAAAGAGAATCAGATAAAGATAATACCTAGATCTCATTTTATATTGCGCACAGGAGTTATGTCTGTGTTTGGATTTTTAATGTTGCTTGCTATTGTTTACGCACTAAGTCTCGTTATATTCCTAGCCCGTCGTAATGGTCCACCGACAGTTGGTATGGGGGATATATTTTTTAACTTAGATGTGCTGCCAATGCTCATAATAATCTTTTCAATAATAGGCATGATATTGATCGAGACACTGAGTCGCAAATATACTTTTGCATATCGTGTGCCATCTCTAGTGCTATTTCTTTGTATTATTGTTTTTATTAGTGCTGTGTCATTGTTGGTGGACAGAGTAATGTTCCATGACAGGATGCATGATATGTTGATGCGAAATAGATTTGATAATTTAGATAAAATGTATCAAAGGCCGTTCACAAGAGGGCAAAAAGAGATAAAAATAATACAAATGATAGAACAATTTTAAACCTCTGTCAAACTATTACAGATATTAAATAATTGTTATACTCGTATTTGTAGGTCAGCCATAGTATAAAACTGATCTTATCAAAACATGAAAACCAATTGGAAAATGTATGTAAGTCTCGCTCTGTACGTAGTACTGGGTGTAGCAGCTGGATATCTTGTCGCCAAAGGTGTACGTGCATTTGTAAATAGCAGAGATGCTGATGTAAATGTTGTTACCGAGGAGAAGATGGAGACAAAGACTTTCAGTGGAGATATCGTTGCGATGTTCGAGGGTACAACTACAGCCAAAGTAACATTTGACTATGATGCCTCTTACACGGTAGAGCAGGGTACAGGTAATAAGTCTAGATACTTTGTGATCAAGAACGCTACAGGTACACTAGCTACTATCTATGCTAGTTACGAAGGTGGCAGAGGATACTCTGCTGCTGAGTATTTGGCAGAGGTGATAGCAAAAGCAATACCTACAGTCTCTGCACCATCTACAGCAATGTATGGTGATGCGAACTGGATGACTGCTAGCACAGTTAACACAGAATGGCATCTAGCTCCACAAAAAGATGGAGAGTGGGTACTAGTTGTCGAGTCTAAAAAGGCTGATAATGCGAAAGTGGGAGAGATCCTAAAAACATTAACTGTAAACTAATCATACCTTAGAGTTAATATTTATAATCTTTCAAAAAGATATACAACAAAAGCATGGATTGACTTTTCCATGCTTTTGTTGTATATTAGAGACTGGTCAGCAAAAGGAGTTATCGTGGAAAGTTTTTTCAAAGAGTATGCAGGACTAGTGTTTCTCTGCGTTCTCTGTATTGCAGCGGTGCTCGCATGGTTGTTTGTAACTTCACCAATCAAGGACAAAAGGAGTAAGTCATGAATCTGTTGCAAATCTCAGGAGTGTTACTGGCTCTGGTGACACTGTCGATCCTGATCGCGTTCCTCGCGTACGCGAAAAACCGGATCAGTCTCGGCTGGAAAAACACATGGGTCTTATGTTTATCCATAGCCCAAGTCGTACTGCTTGTTGCTGTCGCCTTTCTGGCGAAACCAAAAGGCATACCAGTAGTTCTGGGTTACCTCGCACTTGCGGGGGTGATTAACTGGGCATTCCGAGGCCTGCTTCGTAAAACGCTTTGTGGTAACACGCCTAGTCGCCAAATCAATTCGTAGGAGATATGCGTGCTTGATCAGGTTGTGAATTTTTTGGTCGGATGGATATACGATATCCCTTTCGACTGGCAACTCCCTGTTTTGATTGGGATGATCGCTGTGCTGATAGTGTTTGCAGTTCTTATCACTGGTTTGGTTGGTTATAGATTCTGTGTATGGCTCTGCCGTAGACGTGAATTTCCAGTCAATCACCACAGCACTTTCCGTTGACGGGATCGTATCCGTCATCAAAAGGTCCGCTTCGCGGGCCTTTTCTTTTTGTGTTATAATTTAACCAATTCGTTATGTCTAAAAAAGATCATAAGCCGGTGGAGAAAATAATAGTAAAAGGTGCCAGGACTCATAATTTGAAAAATATCACCGTCGAGATACCTCGTAACTCGATGACGGTATTTACAGGTTTGTCAGGGTCTGGAAAATCATCACTAGCTTTTGATACTATTTTTGCTGAGGGACAGCGCAGATATGTAGAGTCATTATCAGCATATGCGAGACAATTCCTCAATCAAATGCAAAAGCCAGATGTCGACGAGATAGTCGGTCTCTCTCCAGCTATATCTATCGATCAAAAGTCAGCAGGGCGCAATCCACGCTCGACTGTTGCGACTATCACTGAGATATATGATTATCTGCGTGTTTTGTATGCTCGTGTTGGCAAGCCGTACTGTGTTGAGTGTGGAGAGAAAATACAAAAGCTTAGTAATGAGGAGATAATTAATTTCATTACAACCAAAGTTAAAAAGATTGATTATAAGAAAGTTAAATCAGAACTAATGGGTGTGGAGTACAGTGAAGCAGAGGTGCATATATTGTCTCCTATCGTTCGTGGACGCAAGGGTGAATATTATCAAATGCTATACGACGCGTTAGGTAAGGGTTATACAGAGGTTATGATAGACGGGGAAAGAAAGAGTCTTCGTGAGCAAATAGTTTTGGATAAAAATAAGAAACATGAAATAGGTTTGATCGTAGACTCTATAGCAATAGATGATTTTAAGGATAAGAATAGAACAAAAGATGCGATGATAAGATTGTCCGAAGCCGTGGAGCGTGCCATTATTGAGTCAGAGGGGCTGGTAGAGATAGATATACTCGGAGAGAAAACAATAATGAGTAACAAGTTCTCATGTGCTAATTGTGGATTCTCATTCCCAGAGATAGAGCCGAGACTTTTCTCTTTTAACTCTCCATACGGAGCCTGTGCTACTTGTAACGGTCTCGGAACAAAATACTTTGGAGGTCTGGATGCATGTGAGGATTGTAGAGGCAAACGTCTCCGTAAAGAGGCGCTCAATGTATTCCTCGATGATACACACAAGATAAACATTGTGGACATTACAGACCTCACAATTGCAAAGGCTAAGGAGTACTTTGCCACTTTGCCACTAACTCCAAAAGAAATGGAGATAGCCAGCGTGATAACAAAAGAGATACAGTCGAGACTTGATTTTATGCTTAATGTTGGACTGGCATATTTGCAGCTCAATCGTAAGGCTGACACACTCTCAGGTGGTGAGGCGCAACGTATACGTCTAGCGTCACAACTAGGGTCTCAACTCGTAGGGGCATTGTATGTTCTCGACGAGCCGACCATTGGACTCCATCAAAAGGATAATGACCTGCTTATCGAGACACTCACTACATTACGTGATATCGGTAACACCATCATAGTGGTGGAGCATGATGAGGACACTATATATGCCAGTGATTATATAGTAGACATTGGTCCTGGGGCCGGAGTCCATGGTGGGCATGTTGTGGAGTCTGGATATCTCGAGGAGTTACTCACCGCGCCTAAAAATAAATCAGGATCATCAACACTTGCATACCTGCGTGGGGAGAAGCAGATACCTGTACCCAATGAGAGACGCAATCGTGAGGCTGGAGAGATAAAAGTAAAAGGTGGAAATATTTTTAATATTAAAAATCTAGATGTGAAAATGCCGCTGGGCAGATTCAACGTTATCACTGGTGTGTCAGGGTCTGGCAAGAGCTCGTTCATGTATGAGATACTTCATCGCAACTTGATGGCACAGCTCGAGCGTAAACAACGCTCGTCAAAGACATTCAACTGTGAATCATTCACTGGTGGTGAGTATTTGTCTCGTGTAGTACTGATTGACCAGTCGCCTATTGGACGCACACCACGCAGCAATCCAGCTACATACACCGGATCATGGACTCATATACGTGATATGTTCGCTGAGTCTGAGGAGGCTAGATTGCGTGGATGGAAAGCCTCTAGATTTTCTTTTAATGTAAAAGGAGGACGTTGTGAAGCGTGTCAGGGTAATGGTGAGATAGCAGTTGAGATGCATTTCTTGCCGACTGTATATGTGACTTGTGACGTATGTATGGGGAAAAGATTTATGAAGGAGACTCTAGAGGTAAAATGGAAAGGTAAAAACATTTATGATGTGCTGCGTATGACAGTAGAGGAGGCGTTATCATTTTTCCAAGACATTCCTGCTATACATGACAGGATCAAGACACTCAACGATGTGGGTCTAGGATATTTGGAACTCGGTCAATCAGCGACAACACTCTCAGGTGGTGAGGCGCAACGTGTAAAGATATCTAGCGAGCTGTATAGACCACATGTTGAGAAGACTATATATCTACTCGACGAGCCATCAATAGGACTGCATTATGATGACATCGCAAAGTTGATAGAGATACTGAACAAGCTAGTGGACAAGGGTAACACAGTGGTACTGATCGAGCATAATTTGGACATCGTAAAATGCGCAGATCATATAGTAGACATTGGACCAGACGGTGGAATAGGTGGAGGGAAACTTGTAACTAGCGGTACACCAGAGTATGTCGCTGGTGCAGGTCTCGGCTATACAGGAAAGTATTTGAAAAAAGTCTTACAAAAAGATAAGGAGTTTAAGAAGAATAATAAATAAAAAAAACGGCACCCGGGGGTGCCGTTTTGCGAACGTAGTTTCGAATGCTACGCGCGCATTTGATTGTGATTCTGGTGTCGTCGCGTTTTTGGCGGACGATGGCAGGTTTTGATTTGTTTGATGTGGGTCGTGCGTGAAGGCTTCGGGCCTGGCATAGCCTTCGAGATCATGTTGTCAGCGAGAATTCCTTCAATTCCGTTTTCTTTGAGAATC
Source organism: uncultured Candidatus Saccharibacteria bacterium (assembly GCA_964420875.1). Lineage (GTDB taxonomy): Bacteria > Patescibacteriota > Minisyncoccia > Phycocordibacterales > UBA5272 > JAUPVO01. Next base: position 14,375 of record CAYQUK010000008.1, on the reverse strand, counting down.
TCCAGAACCGTCTGCTTGCTTTTGATCCGCTTAGGTTCAGCCCCTTCGACCTTTACGACGAACATCTTGTTTTCACTGCCAAGTGTCACCTTTGCCATGTTTTCTCCTTAGTTGGCATTTCTCCGCGCGTGTTTACGCAGGGAAGATAATATTGTACAATGACTAATGTGAAAAAGCAAGACCTAGTCAAAGCTAAGTTACCAGACGCCCCAGGCGTCTATTTTTGGCACGATAAGGCTGGGAATATACTGTATATTGGCAAGGCTACAAATCTGAAAGACCGCACCATGTCCTACTTTTCAAAGGATTTAATTAATACTCGTGGGCTCAAAGTTGTATCTATGGTTGTGGCTGCGGATCATGTAACATGGCAAGAAACAGCTAGTGTATTGGAGGCGCTACTGCTCGAGAATGTGCTGATCAAAAAGCATCAACCAATATACAACTCAAAAGAAAAAGACAACAAGACATACACATGTGTAGTGATAACTAGTGAGGAGTATCCGAGAGTACTGACTATGCGTGTGCGTGAATATGAGAAGAGGTTCGTAACAAAAAATAGTATAGAAAAAGTAGACAAGGTATACGGTCCATTTTCAAATGGTACACAGTTGCGTGACGCGATGAAAATTATCCGCAAGATGTTCCCGTATCGCGATAGATGTGAAGTGGGTCAGGCAAAGCCATGTTTCAATGCGTCCATCAAGCTGTGTCCTGGCACATGTACTGGGATGATAACAAAAGAAGAATATAAAAATACAATTAAAAATATTAAAAATCTTTTCGAGGGTAAGCGCGAGAATATCAAGCGAGACCTAGAGAAACAAATGAATGCATATGCAAAGACTATGGAGTTTGAAAAGGCTGTACGTGTCAGGAATACTCTGTATGCGCTCGACCATATCAAGGATGTATCACTAATTAAAAACGAAGAAGTGATGGAGTGGAAAGATAAAGCATTTCGTATCGAAGCCTATGACGTTGCTCATATCAGTGGTGGCAGTCGTGTAGGTGTGATGACAGTGGTGATAGATGGAAAGAAAGCGACTGACGAGTACAGGAAATTTAAACTCGATGAAAAGACTAATGATGATTATCAAGGTATACGCGATATGATGAAAAGAAGATTTGCACACAGTGAATGGGAGATGCCAGATCTAATTGTGTTTGACGGTGGTGAGGGACAAAAAAGTGCAGGGGAGTCAGCCCTCGCTGCGCTCGGTCTCAACATACAAACTTGCTCTGTCGTGAAGGACAAGAGCCATAAAGCAAGGGATATTTTGACCGATTATCCACATATCAAAAAGTATGAAAAGGCTATACTTTTGGCGAATTATGAGTCACATAGATTTGCTATAAATTATCACAAACTGTTAAGAGATAAAACTTTTTTAAAGTAGAAAAGAGATAAGGCTTTACAACCGCAGATACTGTTGTAATATTATTTTGTAAGCATATTGACATATCATATATACGTTGTGCAGTTATTTTTTTATAGGTGTACAATACACTCATTAATAAATAAAAATCTGCAATATGGCCCTCATTACAAATATTAAAAAAAGAAATAGTGATCTCGTTCCTTTTGAAATTACAAAAATAGAAAACGCTGTTAAGAAAGCATTCATCCAAGTCACACGTGAAGATCACGCTGACATAGCAAAACAAATCGGAGAGCTTGTACAAAAAGAGTTAGAGCTCGAGGCTATGGGTCGCGAGGAATATATTCCGACTGTTGAACACATTCAAGATCTTGTTGAGAAATACATCATGGCTGTAGGATATTTTGATGTTGCTAAGGAGTACATCATATATCGTTACGAGCATGAGAAGATTCGTGTAGAGAAAAAGGAAGAGGACTTAGAAAAGTTGGAAGAGAATAAACTCAAAGTCACAAAGCGTGACGGCAGATCAGAATCATTCTCAGAAAATAAAATCAGAAAAAATATCTCATACTATATTGCAGGTTATGAGACAGAGATAGATATAGACAAGATTGTAAATCAGATCAAGTTAGAGGTGTTCGACGGCATCACAACAAAAGAGGTATCAAAAGCGATAATCATGGTGGTGCGCAGCATGATAGAGTTGGATCCGGCATACTCGTATGTTGCATCACGTCTACTAATGCGTGAGGTGTATATCGAGTTCACACAATCAGGCCTCAAGGACCACAGTAAACTTCATGACACATTGCGTGAGACATTCATAAAAAACATTAACTTTGGTGTTGATCGTGGATATCTAGACAAACAGATGGCAGGGTTCGACTTGTCTCTACTTTCAAAGACTCTCGACTACAAACGTGATGACCTTATGATGTACATGGGTACACAGACTTTGCATGAGAGATATTTCTATCGTGATACTAACGACACAGGCCGCATACTCGAGGACCTGCAGGGATTCTGGATGCGTGTAGCTATGGGTATAGCATTAGGCGAGAAAATGGAGAATAGAAATGCAAAAGCTATAGAGTTCTACAACATCATGTCTACAATGAGATTTGTACCATCTTCGCCTACGCTGTTCCACTCGGGTACTCATCATGCGCAGCTGTCTAGTTGCTATCTAAACAGTGTGGGAGACAGTCTCGAGAGCATATTCAAGGTATACGGTGATAATGCACAGCTGTCTAAATGGGCTGGAGGAATAGGTACTAACTGGACTAATGTACGCGCCAGTGGTGCCCTGGTAAAAGGTAGTGGTATCAAGTCTAATGGTATTATCCCATTCTTAAAGGTTGCTAATGATGTGACTGTGGCTATTAACCGTTCTGGTCGCCGCAGAGGAGCAACATGCGTGTATCTTGAGAATTGGCATTATGACGTCGAGGAGTTCCTCGAGCTTCGCAAGAATACTGGAGATGAGCGCCGCCGTACTCATGATATGAATACTGCATTATGGATATCAGATATATTCATGGCGCGTGTTGCAACAGATGGTGATTGGACATTGTTCTCACCAAATGAGGTACCACTATTAACCGAGACTTTTGGTGCTGAGTTCACAAAAAATTATGAGAACTATGAGGCTATGGCTGATAGAGGTGAGATCAAGCTTTTCAAAAAGATGAAGGCTCGTGACTTATGGAAGAAACACATCACTATGCTTTTCGAGACAGGTCATCCATGGGTAACTTGGAAAGACCCATCAAATGTACGTTCACCACAGGATCACGCAGGTATAGTTCGCAATTCTAATTTGTGTACCGAGATCACCCTTAATAACAACCTAGAGGAGACAGCGGTATGTAACCTGGGGTCGTTCAACTATGAGGTGCATGTTAATAATGGAGTGTTCGACAAGGCTATGGTGGCCGAGACTATTAAAACTGCTATGCGCATGCTCGACAATGTTATTGACGTTAACTATTACCCGACAGTCGAGGCGAAAACCAGTAATATGCGCCACAGACCAGTGGGACTCGGTGTGATGGGATTCCACGATGCATTATACAAACTAGATATTAACTTTGACTCTGAGGATGCAGTAGTATTTTCAGATGAGTCTATGGAGGTTATCAGTTATAACGCAATACTCGCAAGTGCTGAACTGGCTCGTGAGCGTGGAGCATATGAGTCATACAAAGGCAGTAAATGGGATAGAGGTATGTTCCCACAAGACACTCTAAAGTTACTTGAGGAGGCGCGTCATGACATCATAGATGTTAGCAAGGATGGAAAAATGGATTGGACAGCGGTACGTTCTGCTGTTAAGGCATACGGTATGCGTAACAGTAACTGTATGGCTATTGCTCCGACAGCTACAATTTCAAACATTGTTGGTACCATCCCATGTATTGAGCCTATATACAAAAACATCTATGTAAAGGCCAACATGAATGGAGACTTTATTGTTATCAATCCATATCTTGTTAAGGATTTGAAGGCTCGTGGACTTTGGGACTATGAGGTCCTAGGACAACTCAAATACAATGACGGATCAGTACGCGCCATCGCATCTATCCCTCAGGATCTAAAAGACAAATACAAAGAGGTATTTGAAATAGATCCAAAGTGGCTCATCCGTACAGCTGCATTCCGTGGTAAATGGATAGACCAATCTCAATCACTAAATGTTTACTACAGTGGAACATCAGGACGCGAACTCGCGAACATCTATGAGTACGCGTGGAAGATGGGTCTCAAAACTACATACTATCTCCGCTCACTCGGCGCATCTCAAGTTGAGAAGAGTACGGTATCAACTGCTGAGTTCGGATCAACACACAAACGTGGATCTACACCGACCACAGATGTGAAGGGGATAGAGCAAACTCCAACTCCAGGCATAACTCCGTCACCAATATCAATCATGACTCCAATACAAGAAGTTAAGGTTGAGACTGCATATGTTGCCCCTGCTGTTCCTCAATCACAACGCATGAGCGCACCAGCAACAGCGCCACTAACAAAGCCTGTGTACAATATCACCGCCGCTCCAGAGGTAACCTGCGACGGGTGTCAATAAGGTTTCTATGAACAAAACTTCCAAGAGTCCTGAGTTAGATGAAAATAACTTTACGTGCCCATCTTGTAACGTTTTGGCATATCAAAGTTGGAGTTTTTTAACTAGAGCCTCACCTTTTGCTTTTTTGGATCAGTTTAAATCTGCAAGGTGTCAAAATTGTGAAGAAGAGAGTATATGGAAGGATGATAATATGGTGTACCCTAATATTCTGACTTCTGATTTACCGCACGTAGACATGCCTGATAGCGTTAAAGAGTTATACGAAGAAGCTAGGCTGGTTGCAAATTGTTCTCCACGAGCAGCAGCAGCTCTTTTGCGTGTTGCTTTAGAGAAACTAACAGAGGAACTTGGGGAGACAAAAGGTAACCTGAACACCAGAATTAAAAATTTAAAAAGCAAAGGGCTACCTGAAAAAGCTATTCAATCTTTGGATATAGTAAGGATATTTGCAAATGAAGGAGGCTCTCACTCCGGAGAAATAGATTTATCTGGTGCTGACAACTCTCAGATAGTAGATTCTTTATTTTGGTTAGTTAACTTCATAGTTGAAAAAACGATATCAGAAAATAATCAGATAGATTTAATTTATAGTAAAATACCTAAACATAAAATAGAAGGTATCAATAATAGAGACAGGTAAAAACAGGCCGGATATGCGGCCTGTTTTTACTTGTTTATTTTTTAGACCTCTGACTTAAAGCGCTAGCTGAAACTTTTTTAACAGATTTAGATTTGCTGTTCCTTAAAAGTTTAGAAGCAACTTTAGCCACAGGTTTGGAGGTTGTGCGTGACATTATGTTGTATTCTATTTTTTTATATTTATAATCGATCCACTAACCCCTTGGTTGGGGTTATATAAAGTGTAAATTTCATTTTGAAAGGTGTCTAATTATCGGACACTAGTGCTATAATCAAACTATGGACACAAACACAACACAGGGATGGTATATGGAGCTGGTGAAGCCGGGGTGGGCGCCGGAGCCGAGTGTGTTTGGGGTGGTGTGGAGCGTGCTGTATGTGATGATTGCTATCGCATTTGCATATACAACATGGAGGACTTTTGGCGCGAGCGGAGCGAGCGCGTGGCCAAAATATATTTTTTATATTTTCCTTTTCAATCTATTTGTAAATGTAATATTCACTCCGATACAGTTTGGGCTACGCAATTTGCCTCTCGCTATGTTCGACATTCTACTCATACTTGGCTCATGTTTTGCCCTCGTTTATTATATATTCCCATACTCAAAATGGACAGCGGTGTTGCTCGCACCTTATACCATCTGGGTATGTATTGCTACGGCTTTGCAGGCATCGATAACGTATTTGAATAGGTAGTTTTAGCCTTGTTTTATAAGGCTTTTCCTGTCCCCATCTTGACTGCATATTGTATTATAAATGGGAACGAAAATGGTAAAATAAACTTATAAATAAGTGGGAGGGTTTTGCGGTCTCGAAGTTTAATTTTATTAAAAATAATATCAAAAAATATGAATGAGAATACAACAAGTGGGGCAATGGTAGTAGGTGAAATAGCAGAGGCGTTAAACAGAAATGCTGGACGTGTGTCTATCAATGACAGAAAGCTTATCAATGGTAAAAATGCAGATGTGATACAGCTGCATCCACTAAAACACACATTTGCATGGGATGCATACAATGTTGGAAATGCAAATCACTGGCTGCCAACAGAGATATCAATGCAACTCGACATCGAGCAGTGGAGAAGTCAGACATTTTTAACTCCAGATGAGAAACATGCACTAAAGATGGTTATCGGATTCTTCTCGACTGCTGACTCTATCGCTGCGAACAACATCGTGCTCGCATTCTACAAACATATCACCAGCCCAGAGGCGCGCATGTACCTGCTACGCCAAGGTTACGAGGAGGCTATACATACTCAGGCGTATCAATACATTGTGGAGTCTCTAGGACTGGACGGGGCAGAGATATTCAACATGTACCGTGAGGTGGATGCAATATATAACAAGGATAAATTTATACTCAGTTTTAATGAGGGTATCATGCGTAACGATTTTAAGACTGGCACATTTGAAAATGACCAGAAATTCCTCGAGAACATCTGTGTGTTCTCGCTTATCATGGAAGGTATATTTTTCTACTCATCATTTGCTGTTATGTTTGGTTTCCAACGCCAGAACAAGTTACCAGGCTCTGCAGAGCAAATACAATACATTATGCGTGACGAGTCGGCACATCTCAATTTTGGTATAGACATGATCAACACTATCAAGGAGGAGCAGCCAGAATTGTGGACAGAGGAGTTCCAAACCAGAATAGTCAATCTGATACGCGAGGCTGTACAGCTGGAGTATACTTTTGCTCAGGATGTGTTTCCAAAAGGAATATTTGGACTAAACGCTGATGGATTTAAACAATACATCGAGCATATCGCAGATCGCAGACTGCAACGTGTAGGACTACCTATACAATATGGATCACACAATCCATTCCCATGGATGAGTGAGGCGGTAGATCTAGCAAAGGAAAAGAATTTCTTTGAGACTCGCGTCACCGAGTATAAAACTGGTGGAACACTGGACTGGTAGAACTCCAAAAAGTGTTACAATTAGTCTATGAATATAGCTGTCATACGTGGTGGTAGAACAAGAGAATATGACTCACATTTGTCAGCTGTTGAGATATTGGCCGATTTGCGTCTCGGTGAGGACAAGGTGACAGATATAACAATAGATGAAAATGGAGACTGGTATGAGAGGGGTATAAAGACAACCCCGCATCACACTCTCCCGCATGTGGACATTATTATTAATACCACAAAAGAGCATGATCATGTGCCACTGGTTCGCAAAATGCAAATCAAGAAAGTTTTTGAGCCAGAGCCAAAGGTGGACAATATACGCAGACTACTGTTCCAACTTGGCATACAGTATCCAAATTACACCATAGTTTCGAAACAAATAGGTGAGGATGATATGCATGATATGTGGCGCAATTTGCATGTACCGTTGGTTATTAAAAGTCAGAATAAAAAGCTTCCCACCATATTCACATACAGCCCGACAGAGTCATTGGAATATATAAAAGAAATACAAAAACGTAATGATACACCAATAGTAGATGGTGAGGTACGAGGCAGGACATATCATGTTGCTGCAGTCAGTAATCTGCGAGGAGAAAAGGTATATATACCGAGCATAATGGAGAGTTTTAAAAAGTATGGCAAGAACAATTTTGTCCGAGCACAAAGCTTAAGCGAAGAAGACAAAGAGACAATAAAGAAAATGGTTAACAGTGTCCACACTCATTTAGATGCTCCATTAGCTGTGTACGATTTTGTTAAAAACAAGAATGGCTTTGTCTTGGTTCATGTGTCTACAAAACCTCGATATATACCAGGATCAATGCTGTATGAGGCATTTACAGCCTCTGGTGTGACATTCAGAGAGATAATACAATCAATGAAGAACTCTGTGGGTATAAAATAAAAACAAGCTCCTCGTCAGGAGCTTGTTTTTATTTCTGAATTTAGATTACCGGAGTAATCTTTACTTCAGGTTTTGGTGCAACCTTCTTTGCTACCTTTTTTACAGCTTTTTTAGCTGTAGGTTTTGCGACTGGTTTCTTTGTCGCAGGTTTTGTAGATTTCTTTGCAGCTGGTTTGGCTTTGTTTTTCGCAGCCTCCTCTTTTGCTTTTTCAATGTCTACAACATTTGTCGTGTTTGCCCAATCTTTCAATTTTTTAACTGAATTCATGGCTCCGCGTTTCTCCTTGAAACCTTCACCACCCATGGCTACTGGCTCACCATTTTGCGCAAGCAGTCTCCATCGGTATGTACCTTTTCCATCTTTATAAACTTCGAATTTTGTTTTTGCCATTTTTAATTAGTTTTATTTTTACATTAAGCAGTGAACACGTCTAATATAAATTGTAGCACCTGTGTGTAATTCGTCATGATATACTATCCACATATATGTCATACAAAACAAATATTATCTTGGAAACTGCGAATAATGGCAACTTTAGAAAAGTCCTCTTTACTGGCCAAAAGTCACAACTAGTGGTAATGAGTATTCCTCCAAAAAGCGAGGT
>CAYQUK010000008.1:0-5727 GCA_964420875.1 uncultured Candidatus Saccharibacteria bacterium | reverse complement strand
TTACTGGCCAAAAGTCACAACTAGTGGTAATGAGTATTCCTCCAAAAAGCGAGGTAGGGAGTGAGAAACATGAGCATGTAGAGCAGACATTATTTTTCCTGTCTGGCACATGTGAATGTGTTCTGGATCACGAGTCACATATTGTTAGTGCTGGGGACGTGGTGGTTGTTACACCCGGCACACAGCATAACTTTATCAATACAGGTGAGGAAGATGTGAAAATATACACTGTATATGCCCCAGCCAACCATATAGATGGCCGCATACATGCCACCATTGCCGACGCCGATGCCGACGAAGAGGATGAGGCGGTAGGTCACAGTTATACTAGCTAAATAATTTTTAATGATATAATTTAATCATGCCTCAAGATAATCAACAAAGTAATGTACTGCCAAATGTGCTCGGAGTCATTGTGGGAGTTCCTTTTGGAGCTGCGGTATCAATGTTTATTCTTGAAACAATGAGGAATGATTGGCCGGAAGATGATTTTTATAATTTTGCGTGCCTAGCGCAATTATGTATTATGTTTTTTGCAATTCTTATTAATTACGGCAAGGGTGAACATGCTAAATTTTTGTCTCCGTTACTTTATTTTTTTTCCACCCAGTCTGTATCTTCTGTTATTGTTTTTCAAGTTTTTAAAAATTTAACTTTTTCTTGGTAACTAGTCTAGTTTTAATATTTTAAAAAGTTTTTCTAGCTCTATGTCGGTGAGGTCTTTGGCTTGGCCGGGGCGTAAATATTTGTTAGACAGAAAAGTTATGCGAGTACGGGTGAGAGAGTTGATGGTTAAGTTGAGTGCATTCATCATGCGGCGTATCTCGTGTTTCTTGCCCTCGGTCAGGGTAACATCAACTGTCATACCGTCATCGTGTATGAATACTTTTTTAACGGGGGCGTAGGTGTCCTCTTGGGTACTGATACCCTCCATCAGTATACGTTCTACTCTTGGTGTTGCCTTTTCTCTTATGTTAACCCTGTATTCCTTTTCAATTTTATTTTTAGGGTTCAAGAGGGCGTCCACTACACGATGATCATTGGTATATATCAGCAGTCCATCAGACTCCTTGTCTAGGCGTCCAACAGGATGCAGGCCACCCAGGACCTCTTTACTATTCTCGCCAGTCACCTCGCCGCGTGGTTTGTAATATAGGGCATAGCGCAAGTTTTTAGCTTCGGATTTGACTGTTAATCTGTCGCCAGGGACTAGTACTCGTCCTAAGGTTATCTGTTTACCATTAACTACCACTTTACCAGACTGTATTAGTCTGTCTGCTTCACGACGAGAACAGATACCTAGGTCGGCTATGGCTTTGTTGGCTCTCGTTTCTGTTTTTATAATGTATTCATTCATATTTTATAATGTATCACGTATTTTTAGTACTGGTATTATTGCAAAAAGTACTGCTATGCCTCCAAATATAAATATAGTTTGCAGTCCATCTATAAATATAAACACTAGTGACCCAATGAGTGGGACAAAGATAAATGCCAGAGTACGTATGCTGCCAAATAGGGCAACTAGTCCAACGTCTGATCTGTCTACACGTTTAAAGAAATAGCTAAATATCATAGCCTCCAGCATTGCTGATCCAAAACGAGCAATAAATAGCACAACAGCCCAAGTGAGTGGGTTTTGACTTGTTACAAATGATATAAAAATAGTAGATAGACCTATCATGGTTAGCCCTACTACCATCATCTCCTTTTCTCCTGTTCGGATGTCTGCCAATTTGCCGAGGCCGTATGGTAATATGACAAATGGGATGAGGGCAAATGGCATGATAACTCCGAGATAAACAGGCAACGGTATACCAATAGTCTCAACAATGTATATACCAGAATACACACTCATGAGAACATAAAATGACTCTAGAGCGAGCAATGCCACCAGTGCTCCGTATATATTTTTGTTCATGAGTGCCTCACGTATCGCCACCTTATAATTGATATTTAAGTATTTTGGCTCATGCACATGCGCGTAAAATCTACGCATCAAGAATATAACAGGGATGAGACATAGAGAGCTAATAATGTATACACCCATGAATCCTGAAGTGTTAACTATACCTCCTGCCACCAGTGGCGCCACTAATATACCAGTGTTAAGTAAAGTCAAAAACATGCCACGAGTCGCCCCCTCCTCATCGACGTCTGTGAACTCCTCTATGTATAGATTGACCATGATGAATAGCGCAGCGACACAAGAGAAATGCAAAATATAGAATAGGGCAACTAGTAGAGGGATATTGACGAGCCCGATCATGGCCGTACTGACAATGCTCACAAATAACAACATCAGAGTTGTTTTGTAATTGTGATATTTTTTGATAGTTTGTCCTAGGTGAGTCGTTACGAATAGGGCAGATATAGCGGCCAGCATGATGATAATGCTGACACCAGCTTTTGAAAACATGGTGCCCAGCATTATCGAGTTTACATACAGCGGTATAGCAAAATGTAATGAGTAAAGTAGCGTTACGACAAATCCAACTACTAACAATTTTCTTTTTGTTTCTGATATCATAATGAGTTAATTATAACCTACTATATGGTTATAATTACGGGGACAATCACAGGTTCTTTTGATGTTTTCTCTGTCAGTATTGTTGATACTTTACTGAGTATTTCTTTTTTCAATTCTTCCATCTGTACCTCTTTGTTATTTGCTAGGTGAGTGTCAATTATATTTTTAACCAGTGTACGTGATTCACGTAGCAGCTCCTGAGACTCCTTTAAATATACAAACCCTCTTGAGGCTATGTCTGGGGATTTCTTCAGTTTGTGAAGATGTGTATCAATGATGGCGATAATAATAAATATACCTTCCTCGCGCAAATTGTCACGGTCTTTTAACACTGTATCTTGGACTTTGCCAACATTTGTACCATCTACCACTATGATGTCATTCGAAACACGCTCATCTAGAGTGACTATTTTCTCACCATTGTTGCGTATCTCTATCACCATACCATTGTCTGGCACTACTATGTTTTCTTTTGGCATGCCACGGCCAATAGCCACATCGCGATGCACCGTTAACATGTAATGATATCCATGAACAGGGATGAAGTATTTAGGATTGATAGCGTTATGTATCCATGCCAATTCCCCAGCATTTGCGTGACCAGACGAGTGAATGTCAGATGTCTTATAATGTATTAGATGTGCTCCTTGGCGAGAGAGATTGTCTTTCAGTTTTTGTACTGGTTGCTCGTTACCTGGGACAATAGATGAAGACATCAATATGGTATCAAACTTGTTCAGCTTGATGTATTTGTGTGTCTTGTTGGCTATACGTCCTAGTGCTGCGAACTCCTCTCCTTGGGCACCGGTAGCGAGTATTACTATTTGATTTGGGGCATAGTCACCAATGGACTCGAGTGGTACTAATGTCTCTGGTTTTACTTTTAACATTTCCGCCAGTCTGGCTACCTCGATGTTGGTTTTCATACTGCGTCCCTCGACTATAACTTTGCGACCGTATTTCTCACACATTTCTAGCATGAAAAGCATGCGCTCTACTTGAGAAGAGAAAGTAGACACAATGAGGCGTCCAGGTGTATCGCGTATAACAGCCTCCAAGTTTTTGTAAACCACAGAGTCAGATATTGAGAATCCTGCTTGTTCACAGTTGGTTGAGTCTGTCATGAGACAAAGTATCTTGCGACCCTTGAATACGTTAAAATTATCCAGCTCTCTATCTGTTGGTATATTGTCATTGTGCTCGAGGCGCAGGTCACCAGTATGAACTATGTCACCATGTGGTGTCTCGATTATAATACCCATCGCGTCCGGTATGGCGTGACTGACGGCCCAAAATCTAACAGATAAGTCACCAAGTTTTACACTTTGGCCTTGTTCTACTATTTCTATTTTCAAATCATCAAGATAAGGGAATTCCTCTTGGCGTTTACGTATCATTAGACTGGTAAAGTTGCGGGCGTATATTTTCGGATTACCGATACGAGGCATGATATATGGTATAGCTCCAATATGGTCTAGATGTCCGTGAGTTATCAGCATGGCTTTTATCTTATCCTTACGCTCCTCCAAATATTTTGTATTTGGCAAAATAAAATCAATACCAGGGGTGCTGGTCTCGCTAAATTGCACACCACAGTCGACTATGACTATCGAGTCTTTGTATTCCACCATACTCATATTGCGTCCGATCTCCTCCACACCTCCCATATGCATGATACGTATATCACCATCAGCGAGTGGGGGAATATGAGATGTTTCATTTTCAGGCCCTAGGCGCGATTCAAAAACTGGCTGTACTATTTTGCGCTCCTTTTTTCGTTTTGGTTTAGCTGCACCTTGGTTTGGTGCTAGTTGAGGTTTTGCTGGAGCGTTATTTATAGGCTTTGCAGGAGAAAATGCCTTTGGTGGTGGCACTGGGCGTTTGTCATTTGGATTCCATTTCCCAGTATTGTTATTTTGATTGTTGTTTTGATTTGTTTGCATATATTTTTAATTTAAACTGTGATGATAACAGGGATTACAACTGGCTCTTTTGCTGTTTTTTGCATCAAGAATTTACCAACTACTGATTGCAACACCTCTTTCAAATCATCAGCTTCAAAGACTTTGTGTTTTTCTAGGTATGCATCAATAGTATTTTTGATAGTGTCACGTGCCTCGAGCATCAATGATTGAGACTCTTTTGTATATACGAACCCTCTTGAGGCTATGTCTGGAGACTTTTTCAATTTGTGAAGATGTGTATCAATGATGGCTATCATTACAAATATACCTTGCTCTCCGAGGGTCTCACGATCACGCATAACTACGTCTTGTATTTTGCCAACTGATGCACCGTCTACAACTATCATGTCTGTGTCGACTTTGTCGCGCAGCATAGTTATGACTTTACCTTCATCGCTCAGCTCAATGACACTTCCGTTATCAGGTATGATCACATTCTGCTCGCGATTACCCAGCTTGTACTCGATGTCGGCGTGTACGCGCAACATATAGTGATAACCATGCATAGGTATAAAATACGTAGGGTGTATTTTTCTGTGTATGAATTCCAAGTCTTCGTGATGACCGTATCTGTATAGATTGATCTCTGTGGCACGATAGTGAATGATATGTACTCCTACACGAGACAGTTTGTCTTTTAGATTTTGTGCCTGGCGTTGATTGTGCACTATAGAGTGTGTGGCAAATATGACAGTGTCGTCCTCCACAAATGAGAGAGTAGGATGAGTATTATTAGAAATCTTTTCTAAATTATAAAGCTCGTCACCTTCTGTTTTGGCTACTAGATATACCAACTTGTTATCTGGGAAATTTTGAGCCTCTTTTTGGTCTATTATGACTTTGTCATATATGTTTGTGTTGTATGCGATCTTTATTGCGCGCACCAGCTGCTCGATAACAGCACTGTCTATGACAACCTTTTTGTCCAGTTGATTACACATATCAAGTATGAATCTAATACGTTCTGGGTGACTAGCAAATGTACCTACAAATACTCTTCCTGGTGCGTTATGTATAGCCGTGGCGAGACCTGTGTATATGCCTTCTTCTTTTGGGGCTGAAAAGTTTTGATCAGCATTGCCCGAGCTAGCAAGTAGGCATATTACATTTCTATCTTCAAAATGTTTAAAAGCTTCCTCTTTACCTAGCACTTGAGTGCTAGACATATATACTATGTCACCATAGTTGCTTTCTACAGATACAGCCAATTCACCAGGCGTATCCTCGTGTATA
>CAYQUK010000007.1:23878-32563 GCA_964420875.1 uncultured Candidatus Saccharibacteria bacterium | reverse complement strand
AATTTCCGGATCGAAGGTTATAAGGCACCTCCCCGAAACTTATCGCAGCCTGATCGCGTCTTTCATCGCTTCCTTGAGCCAAGGCATCCGCCCTATGCTCTTATTTTATCCTATTAGGAAATGTATATACTACATTCCCCATTTTTATTTGGTGTTATTTTTTACGTAACGCTTGCTTGTTTGTGATTTCTCTATTTCTTAACAGAAAATACATTTGTTAAGAAAAGAGCTTGTTAACTATTTTATTAGTTAACTGTTTAAGATGATCCGTGTCCGCCAGACAAGACCCCAGTTTCTGTCACCGGCCTTAACGACCAGTTTTATAATTGGGATAACAGTTGAAAGAGATTTGACTCTCTTTCTTCAAAAAAGCGGCACGGGATTGATTTGTCAACGAACGTGATGGCTATTATAGCAAAACTGATAGCAAAGTCAAGGATTATTTTGTAATATCTTCATAGTCTGCCCGTCGCCCCAAATTACAGTAAATTAACCCTTATTTCTAGACATATTTGAGTATGATTCTAACACTTATCAATAAATCTAAGACGCCATATGCTGGCTGCATGCTACACTTAAACATATGAAAATAATACTTGCGATATTGGCGGCGGGGGCAACGTTCACAGCTTTGGACTATGTGTGGCTGGCACACATTATGAAGGGATTCTATTTAGAAAAACTGGCGCCATTTGTAGATATTAAAAATGGATCATTGGTAGTTAACACGCCAGCAGCTGTGGTGTTCTATGTCATCGCTCTATTCACTGTATATTTCTTCGTAGTACGCAATGCGACTGACGCATGGACGGCTGCTTGGACTGGGGCGCTGTTAGGATTCTGTATGTATGCATTCTATGACTTTACAAATCTAGCAACATTAAAAGGATACCCTACATCACTCGCCCTAGTTGATACCGCATGGGGAACATTCTTAGTTGGATGTGTGAGCTTGGTGATGTTTTTGGTTTTGAATTAAAATAACTAATATAAAAAGACCTCGACTAGTCGAGGTCTTTTTATATTAAAACAAAACTATTTCCAACTATCCTCCATCTTCTCAATGCAGCGAGCTGCAGCATCGCGGCCACCGAGACCAAACGCAAGTCCTAGAGCAAGAGCCAGAGCGGCTACTATACCTCCAAAGAATATCTCAAGCAGGCCTGCAGCAGCTATATTGAGCTGTGCAAGAGCAGAGATAACTCCGGCTACGATAATAGAATATCTAGCAACAAGACTAGCCACACCAGATGGCATGTTGGCAGCCTTTGCAGACCCGCTCACAAGCCTCGCTACAAAATCAGCGAGAAGGAATGTAACTACGAGTATCAATGCCGCTACTAATATAGTTGGTATGTAACCAAGTATAAATAGTAGGAATGATGAGAACGCATACAGACCTAGCACCTGTGATGCAGATAATACGAATGCCAATATCACAGCCCAACGTACGAGCGCACCCACAGTTTTAGCAACTGAAAAGTGTACACCACTCTGTTCTGTGAGAGCTTTTAATCCAGCAGTAGACAGGGCCCTGTCTATGCGCAAGATTGTAATAAAATGTGCAACAGCACGACCTAAAATATTTCCCAAAACAAAACCGATGATAACCAAAACAACAGCAATGAGTATGATAGGCGTATAGTTGACAACGTCAGTCATAACCCTAATAAGAGCATCGCTCAATGTGTTCCAAATTGTTTGTAAAGTGTTCATATGAATGTAGATTACTACAATATAAAGTATACCAAGCTGAATGTCCGAGACTCGAGGTTATCCACTTTTTATGATATAGTACCGGGAAATGTTAAGCCTTAAAAACATACACCTCGCCCTACTCGCTACGACTATAGGTTTTGCTTTGTCTTTCCCTGTATTTCTATACTTGAACACACCCATAAAAATAGATACGCCTATATATAAAAACAGCCCTCGAGACCTCGCAAAAACAACAAATACAGTGCCGGAAAAAATGATAATAGCAGACCTGCTCAATATGCGTATAACACTAGTGGGGACTAGTAGTATCGAGACACTGCCCATTATCACAAAAGGAAAGCCTGGAAGTTACTATGAGACCCCTGTAGGAGAATATGAAGTTGGACTAAAAAGTCGCAACCACTTTTCAACACTTGGTGAGGTGTATATGCCGTACAGTGTGCAATTTTATGCGAACTTTTTTATACATGGCATACCATATCACAAAAATGGAGTGAGGGTGTCTAGCAGTTACAGTGGTGGGTGCATAAGACTAGCGGATGCGGATGCAAAAAAAGTATATGACTTTGTAACACCAAAAATGAGGGTACTAGTCGTAGGTAGAGAAAATGAATATGTCGATAATAAAATACTAAACAGTATCTCAGCCCGAGACACATTACTCACTCTCGTTGCACTCGAGTCTGTTAATCAGGAAAAACTAGTAACCTACAAAAATGAAAAAGTTCAGATAAAAGACCTAACCGAAAACATAATGAATGGTGATACAGAGGCGCACAAAATAATATATTCACAACTAGGGCGTGATAATATACAAAAGCTTATGGAGAAAAAAGCTGTCGCAATAGGGCTAGAGAAACCTATTTTTGAAAATGAAATAGATAGAAATATACTCCTATCATATATTGCTAATCACAAGACTTTTCTCTTAAAATTTTTATAAGACTAGACCCCCAACTTGTTGATGAGTTTTACGTTTTCACCAGACAAAGTATCGCGGACAAATCTATCAAACATCTTGTAGCGATAATTAAACTCTTCTAAATCCAAAATCACAATATTGAGATCCATTCCTAGCTCGGCACGTAGATCAGACAGGGTTTTATCGGCAGCGCTTTTCTTAACATTCTCACCAACATACATGATATCCACTCTCGCCTTTTCAGTTCCAGTGAAAACACCTGACACTAAAAATAATTTGGTGCGACCTATGGTTTTAAATCTATCGTACAACGCATCACGGTTAGCATTTTTAAAATCAAACATGAGACCAGATAAAGAATTTAGAAATCTAAAATCATTGTTCAACTTATAACAGACATATTCCTTAATGGTTACTTTTTTACTGCGACCACTAGATGGTAATTTTGCCATTCTCTCTTTTGATTTGATTATCAAATTTGCGGCAACTAAAGTATTAAGCTCTTTTCTGATCTTGTCAGAGCGAAGTTTTGTATTTTTTATAATATCCTCGACTTGTAATAATGTGTCTGGATGAGACAAAAACATTCTTATTATCTTTACTTTTTCATGACTTCCGAACAGCTTTTCTAATTCATTCATTTGTCCATTCTAGCAAAATTTAGACAAAACAAAAATCTCCCCAAAGGGAGATTTTTGTGTTGTTATACTTAGTCTTTTTATTACTATTTTCTAGACTCAGCAATCTCTTTTGCGATATTTGCTGGTACTACATCGTACTTTCCGAACTCCATCGTAAATGTAGCGCGTCCCTCAGTCATAGAGCGCAATGAGTTAACATATCCGAACATTTCAGATAGTGGCACCATAGCGTTTACTACTTTATCCTGACCACGCTCACCCATAGACTCGATCTGCCCACGTTTAGATGAGATATTACCAGTGATATCTCCATAAAACTTGTCTGGGGTTACAATCTCCACCTTCATGATTGGTTCAAGAATTGCACCCTTTGCACGCGTTACAGCCTCTTGCAAAGCCATACCAGCCGCTAATTTGAATGCAATTTCTGAAGAGTCTACCTCGTGGAATGATCCATCATAGAGTTCACAAGAAACATCCACCATTTTAAACCCAGCGATAATACCTCTATCCATATTCTCTTTCAATCCTTTTTCAACTGCGGGGATAAACTCTTGAGGTACAGCCCCACCTTTGATTGAGTTAACGAACTCAAAGTGGTCATAGCGTTTAGTATTTTTAGGTAAATCTTCAGTAGCAATAGAATAATCTATTGGTTTTACACGAATGCGAACATGCCCATACTGACCACGTCCTCCTGATTGCTTGATATATTTACCTTCTGCCTCGGCATCACCTAATATTGTCTCACGATAAGCAACCTGTGGTTTACCAGTTGTACATTCAACATTAAACTCACGCTTCATACGATCAACAATAATATCCAGATGAAGCTCACCCATACCTGCGATGATTGTCTCGTTTGTTTCAGCATCTGATGACACACGGAAAGTTGGATCCTCTACAGCGAGTTTTGATAAAGCAAGACCCATTTTCTCTTGATCAGCCTTTGTCTTTGGCTCTACACGCATACTGATAACAGACTCTGGGATAACAATACGCTCAAGTATGACTGGGTGCTCTTCAGTACACATAGTGTCTGACGTTACAGTATCTTTTAATCCTACAGCCGCCGCAATTTCACCAGCGTAAACCATTTTCACCTCCTCACGCTCATTAGCATGCATACGCAAGATACGAGATACACGCTCCTTTTTCTCTTTGGTAGAGTTATAAATATATGAACCAGACTCTAAAGTTCCAGAATAAACACGGAAGAATGTAAGTTGCCCCACAAATGGATCCGCCATCGATTTGAAAGCAAGAGCAGTAAATGGAGCAGTGTCAGATACCTCTACTACAGTAGGCTCACCTGTGTTACCATCTATTCCTTTTGGAGCAGCGATATCAAGTGGTGATGGTAGATAATCAACAACGGCGTCTAGTACTAATTGAACACCACGATTCTTTAGTGATGAACCACAGAATACTGGGAAGAGCTCATTGGCAATAGTTGCTTTACGAATAGCAGCTTTTAGAACATCAACAGAAAACTCTTTACCTTCTAAATACTCTGTCATTAGATTTTCGTCTGTTTCAACAATTTTCTCAATCATCTCAGCACGACGTTTCTTTGCCTCCTCTAATAAGTCAGCAGGAATATCTACAGTACTAACGTCTTTACCCAGCTCACCAGTAAACTTAACCTCCTTCATAGTTAGAAGATCAATAATACCATCAAAATTCTCTTCTGAACCAATTGGCATCTGCATGCGTACAGCCTTCTTTGAAAGACGATCCAAAATAGAATTGAAAGCCTTATCAAAATTAGCACCCATACGGTCTAGTTTGTTCACATAGCAGATACGTGGAACCATAGCGTCAGATGCATATCTCCAGTTTGTTTCAGATTGAGGCTCTACTCCAGCTACACCGTCGAATACCACAACAGCACCGTCTAGTACACGCAATGAACGCTTTACCTCAATAGTGAAGTCAATGTGACCTGGTGTGTCAATAATATTGAAACGACATTTCTTTGATACATCCTCTTTTGGCATGTATGTAGGATTCCAAAACGCTGTAGTAGCAGCTGAAGTGATAGTAATACCACGCTCACGCTCTTGCTCCATCCAGTCCATTTGAGTTGCTCCATCATGCACCTCACCTATTTTGTGTGATACACCTGTGTAGAACAATATACGTTCTGTTGTTGTTGTTTTACCAGCATCAATGTGAGCGATAACTCCAAAGTTTCTGGTTTTATTTAGTGGGTAATCTCTTGCCATAATTTTATATTTAGATTTTTAATGATAACAGATTATTTTTTAAATGGAACACCTATAATCTCAAAAAACTTTGTAGCCTCTTCTTTGCTTTTTGCAGTAGTAACCATAGTAATAGCAAAACCGAACACATCCTTTAACTCTTCATCGCGAATCTCTGGGAAAATAGTATGCTCCTTAACACCGAAAGTCATATTACCCATACCGTCAACACTTTTTCTCTCTAGACCACGGAAGTCCTTTGTACGAGGAAGTGCAATGTCGATAACTTTATCCAAAAAGTCATACATACGTTTACCACGAAGAGTAACAGCAACACCAATCTCATCACCTTCACGGATTTTAAAACTAGCAACTGATTGCTTTGCTTTACGGATACTTGGTTTCTGCCCTGTAATCTTTGCAATACGCCCAACAACAAATTCGTTCTTGTGACGATCCTTTTTCATTCCTGAACCAGTAGCAACAGCTACTACTACTTTTGTTAACTTTGGTGCAGCCATTTTATTGGTGTACCCAAACTCTGATTTCATTGTGTCAAAAGCGTCAGCCGCTTTTGCATAAACATTTTTAATTGCCATAATTTTTCTATACGCACGATATTATACGTCACGTATTTACATCTAATTTAACTTTTTAATAAACAATTCGAACTTGCATATAATAACACAAAATTAGCGTTAAGACAAACTAAAATCTACCGCCATTTGTAAGCAAATACAAAGCTACCAGCCCGGGCAAGATTATAATTATAAAAACAATTAAACATTTTAAAATAACACCAAAAATACCTCCCCACTTGTGATCTCTAAACTTAACCTCTTCTGGCGCTTTTGAATTTGGATCCATATGTTTTATATTATAACTTAAAAATAAGAGTTTTGTTTTTTATTCTTCACTTTTATGCTTCATCTCCACTTCTTTATAACCAATACCGACTTCGCAGGCTGCGAGTATCTTGTCAGCTATCAAGTGTTCTTTGCGGAGCAAGTTAAGTGTGGATTTATTTTTACTCAATCCCACAACTACTTTCGATTCGCCTTTTTTACTGTTCTCATCCCTCACTATCATTTGAAGTTTAACTTTTGTAAATTCAAAACCAATCTCTTTCAAATTAAAAGTCTCGGCTAGTGAGTGAAAGGCCTGCATACCCTCACCTTCTATTTTTGGATTACAAGACACGCTAACAACTTCTTTTGTTACAGATCTTTCTAAGGATACAGATAATATTTTCCAAGAAACAATGTCAGCACTACCTACTAATGGTTGATTATGATCTTCGTTGCCGACAAATTTTGATAAGTCATACAGATATTCTTTTGGTGACAAATTAAAATCTACATAGATACGTGAATAGGCTTCAGCAAAAAAATACTGCTCCTCAAAATTTCCAATTGTTTTAGTTAGTAAAGTTTTGTTCTCTGGTAAATAAACAAAATACATTTCCTTAAGTTTTCTTTTTGTTGTTGCAGTAGCCTTGTTACTAACTGGATCTATTTTACTATCGAGTTCCGGAGCATCTTCGAATACAAATTGTGTATAATAGTTTTTATCAGACTTCACAGTTTTAACACTACCAAATCTAGAATCATTAGACTTTGCAATATGCTCCATTATTGCACCTTGAAACTCTGTATCTTTTTCTTCTAAAGAAAAAACTTCTTTGCTTCCTGATTCAAATCTTTTAAAACCACTTTTACTCATTATGTTACAAAGTAAATACACATCCTCAAATTTCTCTTCATGCTCAAAATAAAAAGCTACAGCTTTTTCTGTTACAGATTCAGCAATAACATCAAGAGGCTCATATTTATTTGAATCTAAATATTCTTTTATTATTCTTGCGCCATTCTTGTTCGCCACAACTGATATCAAGTTTATCTTTTCTAACAACTGCACCCTAACATCAGCCTCCAGACTTTTATAATAAGCCATCAATGTTTTCTCTCTATCTTTTTGAGCTGTACTCTCTGGAACAAATGGTGCATCTTTTGCATCTACACTTTCAAACAATTTTCCTAAAATAACATTTTCAGTAATAGCAGATAGGAATTTCTTTACGTTAATTTTTTTAGACATCGGGATAGTGTAGCATGTATTATCAACAAAAAAAGAAAAGGCCTTAAGGCCTTATTCGATGAAGAAAGTGACACCTGGCATATTAAATCTCTTGGAGATTGCACCATTAGCCTGAGCAGCTTTTTCTATTGCAATCTCTTTGGTAAAAGTACCGAATGGAACGGAACGGCCAGTTTTAACCAAGTAGACAATATTTTCCTCTACCGCTCTGCCAGGAATAGAAAATATAGATGACAAATCTGCACAAAGTTTTGGTCCGACGTCTACACCATATCCACAGGAGACACTTATTGCAGATACTTGATAGAGTCTTGGCTCCTTGCACTTAAGATTAACCTTCGGTGGAGATTCCAATACTTCACTCATGATAGTTAACTCCTACTGAAAAATCTAAATATAAATCTACACTATTCTGAAACAAAACAAAAGTGCCGCCCTTCGGGCGGCACTTTTGTTTTGTAGATTTAAAACTTAAATCTTTTTTACTTTATTTACAAAGATTGGAAGAGTTACCTCCACAACTTGCCCAGCCTTGCCAGCTTGAGTAGATTTCTTGTGTTTTTTAAACACATTAACTCCCTCAACTATGACTTGTCCAGTAGATGGCATTGATTTTACAATCACACCTGTTTTGTTTTTATCTTTTCCAGCTATCACTTTTACAGTGTCGCCTTTTTTTACATGTAGTGTTTGCATATCTTTTACATCACCTCTGGTGCCAGAGAAGTTATCTTTTTAAATCCATCTATACCCATCTCGCCGAGTTCTTTTGGAATAGGACCAAACACGCGTCCAGCTTTTGGATCTAGCTTTGTTTTGTCTACTATCACAACAGCATTATCATCGAAACGAATATATGATCCATCAGCACGACGTAGTGGTTGAACTTGTCTAACGACAACCCCATACACAACATCTTTCTTCTTAACCTGTTTACGAGGCTCAGCTGATTTGATTGAAAGAACCACTAGATCACCGATACGCGCATAGCGACGTTTTGAACCCTTGAGTACCTTGAACACGCGGCCCATTTTTCCTCCTGAGTTATCTGTGATCTTTACATTTGTTCCTGCTTGTATCATATATTTATGCGTTCGCT
>CAYQUK010000007.1:0-23868 GCA_964420875.1 uncultured Candidatus Saccharibacteria bacterium | reverse complement strand
TGTTTAACTTAAACTTCGTATCATTTTGATGCGTTTTTAAATTAAATTTTTTCTGCCACTTTCCAAGTTTTATCTTTTGAAATTGGGCGAGACTCTTCGATAATAACGACCTCTCCTACTTTGTGCTCATTCTTTTCATCGTGAGCTTTGTAGCGTTTTGATATAGTATAGAATTTTCCATACTTTGGGTGTTTGACATAGCGATCAACTTTGACAACAACTGTCTTGTCCATCTTGTCGCTCACTATTACACCTTTTAATTTCTTTTTATTTACTGTTTGCATAGTGTTTTAGATTAACGAGCGACAATACGGGTTTTAATTGGCAACTTTGTACCAGCTTTGCGAAGTGACTCGCGAGCTGTTGCCTCATCAACACCGTCGATTTCAAATAATATACGTCCTGGGCGAACTTCAAAGCAGAAGGCTTTAGGATCTCCCTTTCCTTTACCCATCGGTACCTCAGCGGCTTTCTGAGTTATAGGACGGTCAGGGAAAATACGAATCCAGATCTGAGCTGTCTTGCCAGCCTTGCGAGTCATCGCACGACGAGCTGCTTCGATCTGATTTGATAGGACACGCGCAGGCGACTCCGCTTTGAGGGCGAATGAGCCAAAGGCTATATCAACACCTCTTGTTTCAGGGCGAGCTAGGCGCGCCTCAGAGAGACGTCCTGTTTGCCACTTTCTATGTTTTACTTTTTTAGGGAATAGCATACGCGTTATTTTGTTTTGTTAATTTTAGTGTCAGTGTTAGTGTCGAACTTCATACCACGATATATCCATACCTTGATACCTATAACACCGTATGTCATGTTTGCTCTTTCTTTTGCAAAATCAACATCAGCACGGAGAGTCTGAAGTGGTACATTACCACGACGCATCTCTTCGCGTCTTGCCATATCAGCTCCACCGAGGCGGCCTGATGCAGCAATACGAACTCCTTTCACATCACGATTCATCATTACTTTTTCAACAGTAGTTTTGAGCACACGACGGAAAGGTAAACGTTTCTCGATACCCTCTACCACCATAGCTCCAACGATAGCTGCTGATGCCTCTGGTGAGGTCACTTCAACAATATCAAGTTTGAAATTCTTTGGAAGAGAGATCTTTTTACGTTTTGCTTCTTTTTCAATATCTTTGCGTAGACGCTCTACACCTTCACCTGATCTGCCAATTAGCATACCTGGGCGAGATGTGTGTATAGCGATACGGAATGTGTCTTTACCACGCTCCATAATTGTATCCGCTACATACATACCTTTTAGGCGTTTTTGTAGGAACACACGCAAGAGAACATCTCCACGAAGCGAATTTACATATTCATCCTTCTTAACATACCAACGGCTTCTCCAATCACGGATAATACCTAGGCGATGCGAGAATGGGTTTACAACGTGTGTCATATTATTTCTTTGTTGAAAGCTCAATCATAATGTGTGAGCTCTTTTTTAATATCTGTGCCGCACGACCAAATGCACGTGGCATGAATCTCTTCATAACAAGAGCCTTGTCCACGCGAGCACTTTTAACTACTAGATCCTCTGCTTTGTGGCCTGAGTTAGCAATAGCTGACTCGAGCAACTTCTTCATTGGCAATGAACCACGTTTGATGTAGTTATCTAGTTGCACCTTTGCAATATCCGCACTTTTCCCTTGTATCAAGCTTGCCAAAAGGCGAACTTTACGAGGAGATTGGCGGTAATTTTTAAGTGTTGCTTTCATAATCTTTATTTCTTTTTAGCGTCACCAGTTGATTTTGCAGACTTTGCAGCATCGATCTCAGCTTGTTTTTTCTTCTGATCGATCTCTTTTTGCATCTTACCTCCGTGACGGATGAATTTGCGTGTTGGGCTAAACTCACCTAATTTGTGACCCACCATATCCTCGGTGATGAACACCTCAGTATGAGTACGGCCATTGTGAACTCCAAACGTGAATCCAACCATCTCAGGCGAGATATCGCAACCACGGATCCAAGTTTTGATAACACCTGTATCCTCTGGTTTTTTACCGACAACCTTCTTGAGAACCCTTTCGTCCACATATGGACCTTTTGATAATGATCTAGACATAAATTAAATTTTAGACTGCTTGTTACGAATACCTGTCGACCTACGTGACACGATGTGTACGTTTGAGTATTTCTTTGGAGTACGAGTTTTGTGACCACCTGTTGTCTTACCCCACTTTGTCTTAGGACGTTTTGTTCCACGGCGTTGTTTACCTTCTCCACCTCCATATGGATGGTCTACGGCATTCATCACTGAGGCACGTGTTGTTGGACGTATACCTAGCCATCTATTGCGTCCAGCTTTACCTAGATTGCGTAGATGATGCTCACCGTTTGATACTTCTCCGAGAGATGCAAACGCATGATCTGGGATCATACGAATCTCTGTTGAAGGTAACTTGATGTTAGCGTATCCGTCATTGTGTGCGACAACCTCAGCATAGTTTCCAGCTGAGCGTACAAGTTTAGCTCCTGAACCAGGTTTAACCTCTACATTGTATACGAATGTTCCTACTGGAATATTGCGTAACATTAGACGATTACCAGGAACAAGATCTGCCTTTTCACTCACAATAAAAGTGTCTCCCACTTTCATTGATTTTGGTAATAATGTGTAGGCCTTGTGACCATCACGATAAGCAACAAGTCCGATGAATCCCGATCTGTTTGGATCGTACTCTACTGATTGTACTTTTGCTGGAATATCGAGTTTGTCGTATTTCCAGTCAATCTCACGGAATGATCTCTTGTGACCTCCACCTTTGTGACGTGTTGTAATGCGACCAAATGCATTGCGTCCAGAACCACGTCTAAATCCTGTTGTTAATGGCTTGTGAGGCTCATTTGTTGTTATAACACCACGGTACACTACACTAGATTGTGAGCGTTGTGATGCTGTTGTAGGGCGATATGTTTTCATACTATTTCTATGCTAGTTTTATTGAGTCGCCTTTTTTTAGAAAGACTACTGCTTTTTTGAATCCTGCCACTACTCCACGCTTACCACGAACAAAGACACGCTTTGCTGGTAAGTTTGTGATATTCACCTTTGTAGGTGTCACTTTATATTCTGACTTGATCTCTTTTACAAGCTCAAGTTTTGAAGTCTCCGGAGTCACTACAAATGTATAAGCATTAGCAGTTGACTGTAACGAAGCCTTTTCAGTTATATGTGGTCTGATTATGTATTTTTTCATACAGGATTTAGGCCTTTGAAGATAGATACTCACTCACCTCTTTTGGATTTGCAACTACGATATATCTCGTGTTTGCTATATCCAATGGGTTCATTTGATCCATATTCTCTAGACGTACATTTGGAAGATTGCGAAACGCTAAGTGGGTCTTTCTATCTTTTACAGATGTAAAGACTACTGCATTGTTGCTTTTCTGCCAGTTTATAGTTTTGAAACCATCGACTGTTGAAAGTGATTTCATAGTTTCAAATGCTGATTTAGTTTTACCATCAGCTAGGTTTACTGTGTCTACAAACAAGATCTTACCATCACGAAGTTTTGCAGACAGGAGCGCAAATAATGCGCGGTTCTTCATAACTCTAGGTATAACCTCTTTGTAGTTCTTGTCGTTGCGAGGGCCGTGTGTAACTCCACCGTGACGCCATATTGGAGAACGAGATGATCCGTGACGAGCACGTCCTGTTCCCTTTTGCGCCCAAGGTTTCTTTCCACCTCCTGATACTTCGCTACGATCTTTTGTGTGTGCAGTGTTTGCACGCTGATTGCTCATCTGTGAAGACAAGACTTGGTGCACTAGGTCAGCATTCCAAGGATAAGCAAACACTTCTTCTGGAAGATCTGCTGAACCTGTTTTACTGCCTTGTGCAGAATATACATCTACTTTCATATATTATTTTTGCTTTGAGCGAAGTTCAAGAATGGTACCACGACGACCAGGCACAGCACCTTTGATAAGAATAAAGTTATTTACTGCATCAACAGCAAATACTTTTAAATTTTTGACAGTAACTCTGTCTCCACCCATACGTCCGGCCATTTTCTTGCCTTTGTTTACACGTTGCTGTCCTGTAGAACCGATTGATCCAGCCTCACGATGTGAATGTTTTTGTCCGTGCTGATCCCATCCACCCTTGAATCCGTGGCGTTTTACAACACCTTGGAAACCTTTGGCTTTGGTAATGCCGGCAACTGCCACTACATCGTTTGGTTGAAATATATCAGCCTTGATAACAGCCCCTTTTTGTAAATCTCCAGCTGGAGTTTTGAACTCACGAACTACTTTGTAGGCTTTACCTCCAAAATGTCCGACTTCTGCCTTTGTGCTACGTTCTATTTTTTGTTCGTCCATGGCAACCTGTATAGCTTGATAGCCATCACGTTCTGTGGTGCGAATATCTGTAACCACTACACCTGGTGCGCGGCATACTGTGACTGCGTGGACGTTACCGTCAGCGTCAAATACCTGCGACATGTGCAGTTTCTCTGCTAATGTGAATTTCATGTTGTTCAACTAATCTTATTGCATCTTTACATCAACATCGACTCCAGAGGGGAGCGAGAGGTTGGTGAGAGCTTCGATTACTTTTTGATTCGGGCTAACAATTTCGATTAGGCGTTTGTGAACGCGCATTTCGAATTGCTCGCGAGCGTCTTTGTATACGAATGTTGCACGGTTCACAGTATAACGTGTGAACTCGGTTGGAAGAGGAACAGGTCCAACAACAGTCGCCTCAAAACGTTTCGCTGTGTCAACAATCTGCTTTACAGATTGATCGAGGATTTTACTCTCATAGGCACGAACGCGAATACGAATCTTTGGTGCATCTTGCTCTTTCTTTGTTTGCTTTGTAGCCATGTTTTTTATAATGAACCCTTGGTTTTAAAAGACCTTGATCAAAAGATCAAAACCTTATTCGATAATTTTTGTTACTACACCAGCACCTACTGTCTTTCCACCCTCACGGATAGCGAAACGTCCTTGCTCCTCGAGAGCGATAGGCGCGATAAGTTGTTTAACTGTAAGTTTAACTGTATCTCCAGGCATAACCATTTCTGTTCCTGCAGGAAGAGTACAATCTCCAGTTACGTCAGTTGTACGTACGTAGAACTGTGGCTTGTAACCATTGAAGAATGGGCTGTGACGTCCACCTTCTTCTTTCTTTAGAACGTAAACCTCACACTCAAAATGTGTATGTGGTTTTACTGATCCTGGTTTGCAAAGTACTTGCCCACGATCAATGTCCTCTTTTTTAATACCACGAACTAGGATACCAGCGTTGTCTCCAGCCATACCTTCATTGAGTTGTTTGTTGAACATCTCAATACCAGTTACAGTTGTTTTAACAGTATCTTTTAGACCTACGATTTCGATTTCTTCGTTAAGCTTTACGATACCACGCTCGATTTTACCTGTTACCACAGTACCACGTCCCTCAATAGTAAAGATATCCTCTACTGGCATTAGGAATGGTTTTGTTGTATCACGCTCTGGAAGTGGAATCCAAGTATCGAGAGCATTCAATAGCTCTACGATCTTTTGAGCCCAAGGGTCATTGATATCAGTAGCCTCAGAAGCTTTAAGTCCTGAACCACGGATAATAGGAGTGTTTGCTCCGTCAAATCCTTGCTTTGTTAATAGCTCGCGAAGTTCTTCTTCTACAAGCTCGATCATCTCTTGATCATCAACCATGTCACACTTGTTTAGGAAAACAACAAGACGTGGTACACCAACTTGCTTTGCAAGAAGGATGTGCTCACGAGTTTGTGGCATAGGACCATCAGTAGCAGCAACCACAAGAATAGCACCGTCCATTTGAGCGGCACCTGTGATCATGTTCTTGATATAGTCAGCATGTCCTGGAGCATCAATGTGTGCATAGTGACGAGTGTCTGTCCAATACTCTGAGTGAGAAAGTGAGATAGTAATACCACGAGCCTTCTCCTCTGGAGCCTTGTCAATTTCGTCTACACCTTTGATTTTGATAGTAGAGTCTTTAAGGTGAAGCACGTTTAGAATACCAGCAGTAAGAGTTGTCTTTCCGTGGTCAACGTGTCCAATTGTTCCCACATTTACGTGTGGTTTTGAGCGATCAAATTGTTCTGCCATAAATTAATTTAGGTTTTGATTATTGTTTTAATAATTTGATCATAAAAATCGGCATCTATTCGTCGATTATTAGAGGATCTTCGCTAGCATAGAAATAGCACAAGTAATGGCTGTGCAAAGCCAAGCGAATTCGCCTATTATAACACAGTATTTTAGAAATTAAAAGAGGCGTATCCTTGCGGATACGCCTCTTTTAATGATTTTGCTATTACTTTAGCTCAACCTTTCCACCAACCTCCTCAATCTTCTTCTTCATGTCCTCAGCCTCAGCTGTTTTGACACCTGTCTTTAGATCTACAGGAGCTCCGTCAACTAGATCCTTTGCGTCCTTAAGACCAAGACCTAGAGCCTCTTTTACAATCTTCATAACAGCAATCTTTTGCTCACCTGCTGATGCAAGGTGTACTGTGTATGAGTCTTTCGCCTCAGCCTCACCAGCTCCTGCGCCAGCTGCTGGAGCAGCTGATACAGCTGCTGCTGAAACTCCGAATTTCTCCTCGATAGCCTTTACTAGCTCGTTAAGCTCTAGTACTGACATTCCGTCAATTTTGTTAAGTAAATCTGCGTATTTTTCCATATAATTATATATAATTTGTTAATTTGAAACGACTAAGCTTTTTGCTTTGCTACTTCGTTAATACCAATTGCAAGACGTTGTATTGGAGATTTGAGTAGGTATGCGATTTGTGAAAGTAGAACTTCACGTGGTGGAATAGTCGCAATAGCCATCATAGACTTTGCATCCTTGAATTCCCCATCCCAGATACCTCCTAAAATTGTAAATACACCCTTATTCTCCTTTGAGAACTCAAATGACTCGCGAGCTGGAGATAGTAAATCCTTTCCCCAAACAATCGCCAATTCATCTGTTATAGCTGGTTGCTCTCCTGCAATTTTCGCAGCAGCAACAGCTCTTTCCCATAGTGATTTCTTTACAACAGTATAATGAAGTCCATTAGCAAAAAGTTTCTTTCTCAGGATATCCTGCTTTGATACAGGTAGTCCTTTGTATGACACATACACCGCACTGTCCGAGTTTTGGAGAGCCTCAGCGTATTTGTCTACTAGTTCAACTTTTTTTGATTTTGCTAATGCCATAATGATACTAAATGATAATTGCGACGTACACCAAACTGACTCGTCGCATTGCCTCCGGAGGTATTATGTAAAGCATTTTACTGCATTACTCCCCCTTCTTTGGTGTATGAGTCATATAATAACACATTTTTCCGTATTATCAAACACAACAAAACCCCGCCTTGCGGCGGGGTTTTGTTTATCTAACAGTTTCCTGTCAAATCACGAACTTGAATTACTAGAGAGTTTACCTAAGTTATATTTTTACGTATAAGTTAGGCTAGCGCAGAACTAGTTAGTCTTTGTTTGTGAAGTTGTAGGATAGCCGTAGATTGATGTACCAGTGTTGTTTGATGTACCACCAGCAACGTCGTTCCATAGGAAGTTAGCTTTAGCTCCAAGTTGGAATGTTGTTGATTGTGTTCCAGCAGCACCTGTTACACCTGTGTATGTTGCGTAAACAGTGAATGTCTCAGATGTACCTTTTGTGATAGTACGAGGTGTTGAGAATACAATGTTTTGCGCTCCACCATTAACACCTGTTGTATTAGTGATGATAGCAGTACCTGATGAATCACGTAGTTCAACTGAACTAGCTGTGATTGCTCCAGCTCCAGCAACTGTTGTGTTAACTGGAATTTGTTTTAGTTCAATATCTCCGGCAGCGTCAGCAGAAATAGTAAGTGTACCAATTTGTAGAGTACCGTTACCAAATCCTGTTGAAGTCATAGAGTTCACTGTTAGAGTTGGTTTTGAGGCAACTAGAACATGTGTAGCTGTGATAGCTGTAGGAGAGATTGTTGTAACTGATCCAGTACCGTTGTCATAATTCAAACTTGAGATTTGAGCTGTAACAACTGCTGTTGATGAACCTGTACATCCAGCACCCACACCTGTTGTTGCACAGATAAGGTTAACTGTCATTGGTACATTGATACCTGAATTATCTCCAGGAACAACGATATTAACATCTGTTACTACTGCAGTAGTACCAGTAACTTGTTGGTATTTACCATTTACTGTAACTCCAGAAATTGTGTTAGCTGGAACAGTAACTGTAATATCACGAACAGTTGAACCGATACCTGTGTTAGCTTTGATGTTAAAGTTACCAATTGCTAGATTTTGTGTTCCAGCAATTACATATTGTCCAACTGGTGAAGAACCAGGAACAAATGTAACTCCACCAGCGATAATTGTACCTACACCACCTGTTGTTGTAACTCCAGCAACTGATGCTGTGTTAGAAGAAAGGTTTGATGTTGCTCCACGGTATGTTACTTGCATTGCAGGGGCAACAGTGTATGTAGAAGCATTTGATCCTAGATCTCCATAAACATCAAGTGTCTTTGTAGTATTCATAGGAACAGAAAGGTTAGCTGAGAACTGGTTAACACCGTTGATAGGATTACCAACGATATTTCCAATAACTGTAGAACCATCTTTAACTGTTAGGTTAGTTAGTTGGTTGTTAGTTACTAGAGTTGAACCTGTAAGGTCAACTGCAACGTTAGTGATGTTAGCTCCTTCTGCTGATCCGGTTACGAATGAGAATGAACCGATCTTAACGTTAGCTTGATTAGGAGCTTTTGTAGAAGCACCAAATCCTACTGCTGATGCAAATGTTACATTTGTAGAAGCGATAGTTAATGATTGACCTGAAGCAGAAGCTGTAGATGCTAGGTTACTTGAAGTAATACCTTGTGCATTTGAAGATCCAGCTGCCAAGTTAAATGTAACTGTACCTGCTGTATAAGCTGTACTTGTAGAAGACATTACATCTCCACGAATCTCAACTACTACAGTAGATCCTGAAGGGATCAATAGGTTTGTTCCTAGGTTGTTGAATACTAACGGTGTACCGTTTACAGCTGTTTGATTGCTGTTAACTTGTCCTCCGTTTACATATAGACCAACGTTAGAAAGGTTGTTGTTAGCAGGTGACATTCCAGAGAATACTGGATTAAATGTTAATGATGTTACTTTAACGTCCTCACCGTATGATGTGAACTTGTAAGCAGCCATTTTAACATTTGATGAACCTCCTACTAGCTTGATAGAGTTGCTGAATGTTGTGTCTTGAGTGATTGTAAGTGATCCTGTTTGGATTGTTACTGTACCACCAACTAGATTAACAGCATTTGAACCACTGTTTGTAGTTACTGTTACGAAAGCACCAGCAACTTGAGAGTCCTCGATCATGATGTCTGAAGCTTGCTCCATAACCATGTAGAAGTTACGGTTAGCACCACCTACTACATCAGCACGAACTTCCATTAGGTGTGAACCTGTTGTAAGTGATAGTGGAGATGAAGCTAGAGAGAAACTAACGTATCCAGAAGCGTCAACCATTCCTGTTGATACCTGAGTACCATCAACGAATAGTTTAACATTTGCAACAGCGTTAACTGGAGCAGATCCAACCATCTTTAGAGTTAGACCGTGTAACTTACCAATACGAGTTGAAACGTTCAATGAACGTGACCAAACATTTTGATTCATTGTTCCAGCGTTGATTGATGCAGCAGCTGGAGAAGTTGTGTTTCCTGTAGGGAAATCAGCAGCTAGCAATGTTACGTTAGCAACAGGAAGTTGAGTTCCCATTACCATTGTAGTTGCCATTGATGAACCCATAACAGTGTAACCAACTAGAGTAACTCCAACTGATTGTCCTGAAACACCAGCTTTGATGTCTGAACGAACTGTAAGAGTCTTTGTACCGTTAACTGTGAATAGTCCTGAAACTGATCCAAAGTTAATTGATCCGTCAGTAGATACTGAAGCAGGACCAGCGATACGCATACCGTTATCAAATAGATATACATTTGAAAGTGTATCGTTAGATGACACTCCTGAACGCATAAGTTTAACGTTAGTTACTGTACCAACTCCTGTGAATGAGAAGTCAGCAAGTCTAGCTGTAGCTTGACCAGCAACTAATACATTAGTTGGTTGGTTAGCTGAAAGCATTACAGATACATTACCACTTGTTGTTGGTGTTGTAGGTGTAGTTGGAACTGTTGATCCATTACAGATTTGGTTAAGCATTGCACGAGTTAACGCGAATACATTACCGTTACCAGCTGTTAGACCAGCTGGAGTTAACACATCTGACATGTGTAGGTTTTGGAACTTGATAACAGCGGCCTTTGTAGCAGCACCGAAGTAATCAGTCT
This sequence comes from uncultured Candidatus Saccharibacteria bacterium, assembly GCA_964420875.1. GTDB lineage: Bacteria > Patescibacteriota > Minisyncoccia > Phycocordibacterales > UBA5272 > JAUPVO01. Next base: position 13,517 of record CAYQUK010000007.1, on the reverse strand, counting down.
CCATTCCTACTGATCCTGCTCCTGAAGCAGCAACCATAGTCTGAGGATAACCATTTAGAACTTTTTGTAAATTACGTACCTCTGCGTTACGCATACCTGCTTTAAGGTTTGCTGTAAACACATAGTTACAAGATTGGACTGGAAGGTTCAGCGCAGCTGATGCTGTTGAAGCAGCAGCTAGCGTGATACCAACCATAGTGGCCAATGCCACAACACGTGTTGAGACTTTAGTCATATAAAATGTACTTAAAGTTTATACTATACTACCGTCGTAATACAGTCGCGAGCGGTTAGTGACAACTCGACATTGTCGGAATGCTCGCAGTTTTGTTTTGTTAAAATTGATCGCTCAAATCTAGCACAGGGCTAAATTAAGCTTTTAATAAAACTTTATAAGATTTCTGCGCTATTTATTTGTCAACGATCAATTTTGCTTGAAGGCCACCCCACTTAAGAAGGGTGGAGCGCCTTGCAACACATTATATCCTTTTTATCAATATTTGCAACATGTTTTTGCATATTACAAATAAATAAATGTGGATAGCGTTGCTAACCTGTATAACACTCATACATGTATATTTGTGACAAAAGCAAACAATAAAATAGAATCTGGACCAAAATCTGACCAAAATGGGCTAATTTAGTGTTATCTTTTTAAGATATATTTACTCCACCTCTTCTCTCCCACTCTCTCGACTGAGCCATCATCAACCAAGGCATTTAGTTCACGTTGTATAGTTTTCTCACTGCAGCCTAAAACATGCATTGATATGTCCTTTATATTAACCGGGGTCTTAGATAAAGTTTTAAGTATCTCTTGGCGGCGGCTAGACTGTCTTTTATCATCTGCGACGTTACGGACATTGTTGTGATTTACCATCTTGTCCTTTTTAATATTGTCACCCGATACTACCGCTGGGTGACGCAGTGGGGTGTCTATTTTTGTCTCTATCTTTGCGATGTTGTAGGTGTGTGTCTCTGAGGACTCTTCGCCTATAATGTCTTTTATTTGTGACTCTTCTGTCGTATATGATTGTCTCTTAGAATACACCGCCTGCATGCCGGATCTGAATGTTCCTACAACATTCTCTGACATATATTGTTTTGATACAGAGACTGAAAGCAAAGAATAAATATAATTAGATATGTGATCGAAAGACGTTTTATCTTTGTAAGCTGATAACAGTACTTCATAGGCCCCATTATCTATCCTATTTGCTAACTCCGTGTCTCCTGTTTGTCTTATATGATGAGAAACAAACAGTAGAGCCTTCACAACTTTGTCCAAACGGACAGCGTCCAAAACAAAAACATTCTGCGTGTCTGTATTAGTATTCAAAACTGATAACATGCTGGCATTCTCACTTATTTAAACACTCCTGTCAAATTGACATTTGTCCTATTAAAAGTCTTTTATAAATCTGCCCGTCTTTTATAAAGGACACTTGGAAATATACTTATGTCCTTTTCAAAAATCCTATATTTTGCATGTATTTTTGTGTGTCTTTTAAAAACCCGTGCTAAAATATTCCCTATGAGAACAAAGAAACAAATAAAGCAACGCCAAGAGTTGACGTTGTCTGTCATGGCGATACTGCTATCTATTGTTGGAGTAATTATTGGTTTTGCTAGTTTTGGTTCTGGTGGAGAAGCGGGGGCCTTTTTATTCCGAGGACTATTTGCCACTATTGGTGTGCTGACCTATCTATCTCCTGTTGTTTTATTCTTTGCTGCCTATCTGCTTTGGACAGAAAGATTCCCGAGACTCTCCATAGCCTCAACTCTTGGCACTATACTTTTTTTGATTTCATTTGTAGGCATACTATCATTTGTATCCAGCACTCTCTCGGGCAATCTGGGCGTATTGGTGTTTGCTTATGTTGAAAAACTTGTTGGTACCGCACCAGCCGTCATCTCTCTACTACTCATATCATATGTGTCATACATGATAGTGTTCGAGAGACGTCACATGTTTGAGATGCCGAACATGTTTAAAAAAGATTCTGATGAGAATGAGGAAGATGAGAGCGAAGAAATAGAAAATGAGAACAAGGTCTCATTTTTGTCTCGCATTAAAAATATGTTCGCAACCAAACATGAGACAGTTACTATCGACGACATAGAGATAACAGAGATAGCAGCAGAGGACGAAACACCGAACAAGAAAACTTTGCATGATGAGTTACTAGGAGGCGAAGAGGAAGAGGATGAAGAATTAGACGAACCTAAACAAAAAGTGAAAGTAGAGGCGGCAAAGCCAGCGTTCAGAATCAATACATCATTCATCATGCCGCCTGTGGACCTCCTGACTGGTGACAGTGGTAAACCAGGCGCTGGAGACACTGTATCAAAAATGAAGTCCATCAAGGCAACCCTCGATACATTCAACATCCCTGTTGAGATGGGAAGTGTTACAGTTGGACCGACGGTGACACAGTTCACATTAAAACCAGCTCAAGGGGTAAATGTAAAACGCATACTGGGCCTCAAGGATAATTTACAAATGGCATTGTCTGCTACAAATATGCATATCGAGGCCCCTATACCAGGGCGTCCGTTTGTTGGAGTCGAGATACCAAATGAAAAGAAACAAATGCTCGGACTGCGTAACATGATAGAGCATCCGAAATTCCAAGAGAGTGGAAACCTAACAGTAGCAATAGGAAAGGACATCATCGGTAATCCAATATATGGAAACATCGAGACTATGCCGCATCTACTCATTGCCGGAGCCACACGCAGTGGTAAATCAGTAACAGTTCAGAACTTGATAATGTCACTGCTTTACAAGAACTCACCGTCAGATCTCAAGTTGATGATCATAGATCCAAAACGTGTCGAGTTTACAATGTACAAAAACTTGCCTCATCTTGGAACCCCAGTCATTACTGACGCTAAAAATGCTATCAAATGTCTCAATTGGGCGATCGGAGAAATGGAAAGACGTTATACATATTTTGCAGACGAATACAGTGGTATACAAAACTTGGCAGACTATAACAAAAAGATAGTTGCCCCAGCTATTGAAAAAGCAAAGAAAAACAAAAATGTTGAGTTGCCAGAAATATTGCCATACGTTGTTATTGTTTTCGATGAGTTCAATGACTTTATGCTCAGTTATCCAAAAGAGATAACAGTCGCCATCACATCCCTAACTCAAAAAGGTCGTGCTGCTGGTGTGCATCTCATACTCGCAACTCAGCGTCCAGATGTAAAAGTGATAACGGGAACTATCAAGGCAAACATCACCGCTCGTATAGCTCTAAAGACTTCATCATCAATAGACTCGCGTACCATAATCGATCAGATTGGTGCTGAGGACCTCCTCGGTAACGGAGATATGTTATATCTAGACCCAAATCATTCTCGCCCTACTCGTATACAGGCACCATTTGTATCATCAGAAGAAGTGCGTGCTGTTATCGACTATGTAAAGAGCGCATACCATGGATATGAACTCGAACACATAGATATATCAAAAGCCTCAATGGCTCCAGGAGGAGCTGTGGCATCGAGTGACCTAGATGATGAGGATGACGAGAGTGAGCCAAATGACGATGTCGAATACACAAAAGCAAAGGACTATGTCACCTCTACTGGCCGCGCATCAGCCTCTGCCCTACAGAGCCGTTATGGTTGGGGATATCCAAAGGCCAACAAATTCATCATGATGATGGAAAGATTTGGAGTTGTTAGCAGTCTGCAAAATAACAAACGTGAAGTCCTAGTAAAAGCAGACCCTGCGAGTCAAGATATAGATGAATAAAAAAATCAAAAACTATATATTGTTCTCACTTTCTGTGATTATTATCTGTTACTCGTTGTTTAGGCTTTACCCCATACTTCGTGGCCCAACAATAGAGATAATAAGCCCAAAATATGGTGAGGCCGTGTCCACCTCCACCTTTGAAATGATAGGAATAGTCAAGCGTGCAAAGGAGGTAAAAATAGAAGACAGACAAATATTGATAGATCAGGAGGGTAATTTTAGGCAGAATTTTGTCTTTGTTTATCCTTATACTATACTCAATATATCGGCGACAGACTCATGGGGCCGCACAGTTAACAAACAATTATTGGTTACACCAAAAGAATAAAATACATGGCATTAAAAAAGAAAGTGGTAAAAGAAAAAAAGACAGTTGGTGACGCTGAGCAAAAAAGCGGTACATCAGTGGATGCATTATTAAAAACTATACAAGATAAATTTGGTGAAGGCGCAATGATGAAGCTCGGTGATCAACCAAAAGTTGATATCGCTGTAGTCCCTACTGGATCTATCGGACTAGACTACGCCCTCGGCGTTGGGGGTCTGCCTCGTGGACGTATCGTTGAAATTTACGGACCTGAGTCATCTGGAAAAACAACCCTCACCCTGCATGTTATCGCTGAGGCACAGAAACAAGGAGGACTGTGTGCATTCATTGACGCTGAGCATGCGATGGACCCAGAGTATGCAAAGAAATTAGGAGTTAACATTAACGAGCTACTTATCTCTCAACCAGATAACGGTGAGCAAGCTCTCGAGATAGCAGAGTCTATAGTTCGTAGTGGAAAAGTTGATGTACTAGTCATCGACTCGGTAGCAGCTCTCACTCCTCGCGACGAGATAGAGGGTGACATGGGTGCTCATCACGTTGGAAAGCAGGCCCGCCTAATGAGTCAGGCACTACGCAAGTTGACTGCTATTGCTAGCAAGTCGAAAACAGTTATCATTTTCATCAATCAGATACGTATGCAGATCGGCGTTATGTTTGGTAATCCAGAGACAACTCCAGGAGGCAAGGCTCTCAAGTTCTACTGTTCAGTTCGTATAGACATCAGAAAGACAGCCCAGATCAAAAAAGGCGAAGACGTTGTCGGTAGTCGTACAAAAGTAAAAGTTGTTAAAAACAAAGTGGCTGCCCCATTCAAAACCACAGAGTTCGACATCATGTATAACGAAGGTATCAGTAAAGAGGGTGAGTTACTAGCGCTCGGAGAGAAGTTTAAAATCATCACAAAGTCTGGCTCTAGCTACAGCTACGGAGATGAGAAAATTGGTCGTGGATATGATGCAGCTCGCACATTCCTCCGTGAGAATAAAAAGGCTGCCGATGCTCTAGAAAAAGATATACGCAAACAGCTTGAGGATGGAGGTCTGTCTTACGCCGGATCTGCTGATCCAGATGAGGAGTCTGAACCGGGAGAGTAGTTTAAAATAAAATATAAAAATTAATCAAAAGAAAAAGCCGCCTTGCCAGGGTCGGCTTTTTTGATAGTGGCAAACCACTAGAAACCCTTCTCCCAGTCAGACCAGCTTTTGTAAACACGTTCCACAACCTCGTCATGACTCCAGATTCCACTGTTAATCTCAAGGTGCCAACCTTGTCCTGGGTTCTCAAATTGATCTCGGAACGACTTGACCCACGGATACAGCTTACTGTACCGAGCCAGGTCTTCAGTATTCCTGAGCGTGATTTTTTCTTTTGCGGCCTCGAGGGTCAACCCGCGCTCTGCAGCAACACGCTGAACGATCAGCTCATCGTCAGCGAAGAAGTTGACCCGAAATGCGTTTTGCTAATGATACGGCGTACGACAAGATCTACTCTAATTATTTCCTTCTTTCCCTACACGAATCAACTCACGATCGATGAGGCCATCAACATCCATCTCTGGGTGTTCTTTGGTGTAAGAGGCAAAAGCTGTGGCAGCGCTGTCGGTATCGAGATCCGTAAAATGCTTTTGAGCCATCTGACGAAAAATCGCGCTCGCAGAGTGAATCACCCAGGGCTTATCGTTACGATGCAAGGTGTTCATATGCAAAGCCATGAGCTTTGCTGTCGAAGACTTGCCGGTCCCAACTGGACCAGCGAAAACAATTTGTTTGAGCATGACAACTCCCTTTTAAGGATGAATGAGCAAAATTAGACTTACACTTAACTGCCACGAATCCTACCCCACTTTGGCAAAAGAGTCAAAAATATGTTAGAATTTTGTGATTATGGCAGTATTAGATTATTCAGAGATCAAAGTTAGAAAAGTTATTATTTTTAAAGGTGAACCTTATGAGATCCTAGAGTCCCACGTGGCTCGTACAAATCAACGTAAACCTCAAAACCAGGTTAAGATGCGTCATTTGAAAAGTGGTAAGGTTATATCAGAAAGCTTCCACGCGGCTGAGACTGTGGAGGAGGCGGACGTATCTCGTGGTGAGGCAAAGTTCTTATACTCTGCAAAGGGTGAGTACTGGTTCTGTGATCCACGTGACCCTAAAAACAGATATCAGATATCTCCAGAGATACTCGGTAATGGTACAAAGTTTTTGAAAACTGACACTATTGTCGACACAAATATCTGGACAAATGAAGACGATGAAGATGTGCTGATTGGTATCAAGATGCCTGTAAAGATGACCCTCGAGGTCAAGGATGCACCACCTAGCACAAAAGGTGACACTCAATCAGGAGGAGGTAAAATGGTAACACTAGAGACTGGGGCTACAGTGACAGTGCCACTATTCATTAACACTGGTGACATGCTAGTTATCAATACTGAGACTGGTGAGTACGTAGAACGCGCAAAATAAATTTAAAAATAAAATAGCGCCACCACTAACGTGGTGGCGCTATTTTATTTTTATATATTTACAACTGATACTTTGACAATATCTCACCCTCCACCTCTTCGCGCGGACGACCGTATTTCATATAGCTGAGGTCTCGCAAATCTTTTAGCTTACCCTTGTCACCTTGCGGCGTTGGATATGTTGACATGCTGAATGGTTTCTGCGGTTTGTTTTGACTTAGCAATTTCAAATAGCAATTATAATTCTCAACACGCATCAAGTCACTCGCAGTGAATGTCGGAGCAAATTGCTTTTCAAGATATGAAGCATCATCTGGGCCAACACGGAATACAGCCATTGATCCTACGTTTCCAAATACAGCTCCCTTGATGTCTTCAGGTAGCTGAGCAATATATTGATGAGCCAGATTGAGTGACAGTCTGTATTTACGAGCCTCAGACAATATGGCAGCTATAGACGGAGTTGTGACATTTTGGAACTCATCTATGTATAAGTAAAAATCAGGTCTCTCTTGCGAGTCAACGCGAGCGAGTGCAGCTTGCAAGAATTTACCGACAAGTATGAGGCCAATAAGATAAGCGTTAATATCCCCGAGACGACCCTTTGAAAGATTGACCAAGAATATTTTCTTCTGATCCATTATCTCACGTATGTTGAACGCTGATTTTTCTTGGGCAATAATAGGCCTCATGATGTCGTTAGACAAAAAGTTGTCGAATTTAGAATTAATATATGGCACCCAATTAGACAGCCCCTGCTCACCTGTTGTCGCCTCCGCATTTTTCCAAAATTGTATTATGAGTGGGTTTTTACATTTCGATAATTTGTAATCACGAAAGTCCTTGTCAGAGAGGACGCGCGATATCTCGAGTATAGTGTTACCGCTTTCTGGATGCTCCATCACAAGCAATGCTGAGTTACGGAAATACTGCTCAAAGCCTGGACCACCAGCAGTCTTCATATCAAAGAGTTTATTAAATATACTCAGCATCTCGTTGACCACAAATGTCTTTGTCTCTGGTCTTTCCCTGTCATACTCCATCATATTGAGTCCCATTGGTCTCTCGGTATGACTTGGGTCAAAATACACTACGTCATCATAACGCTCAGGAGGTATACAGGCCATGATGTCCTCAAGATCTGACCCGTGAGGATCTATAAAACAGCACCCCTTACCTTCCAATATGTCTTGAACTATCATATTTTTTAATATTGTTGTTTTACCTGTTCCTGTTTGACCTATTACATACATGTGGCGCATCCTATCTTCATCCTGCATATATATTTTCGTATTTGTTGATCTATAGCTATTTAGTCCGAGTAGTGTACCAGATTGAGGTAGATCTAACGGTGCCGGGGCAATATTCATTGTCGCGGTTTTCATCTGAGTAAAGTCTTTTACATAGCTAGGCACATGATAGAGGGTTGCAAGCTCTGAAAAGTTTAACGGTATCGCTATGTCATCATTCCAAAGTCTATAGGTAAAATTATGTGTTAGTTGTGTTAATTTTTTACCGTCTATATCTCTCCATTTGATACTATTACCATTCACATCTGTATACTGCATGAAGCTTGCCTTCATATCTGAAAGAATTATATTAGCCCTGTCTTTATCTTTTGCACTAGCCATCAATATTATATTTGTATCTACTATAGTACTCGAAAGTTTACTAGCTATACCTTTTTCATATTCATTATCTAGATGCTTTTTCTTATCCTCGTCACTCGCTTCTATTGGTTTACCTTCAGCGTCTTTTTGATTTTTCTCAGCTAGGAACATGCGCTTCCAAAAAGACTGTCTCTTTAGGGCTGTTTCAAAATTATCCCCATTTTGCATACTCTCTAGTATCTTTGAAAATCTAGAACGCAACTTGTCACCGGCTGGCTTTACTAGTATTTGCATAGCCGCACCCTCTCCTTGTTTTTGGAGTTTTGTAAATGCGTTCATGATTACACTTATCGGGTCGCCTTCCAAGTCTTTGTATGTTTTAAATGGTATAACCGAGTCCTGTGACTCCTCAGCTGTCGTCCCAACATTATAACCAGACTGGTGGAAAACATTATAATCACGATTGTGTGGTCTCACTTCTATACCTGGGAAATAGCCCTGCAAAGTCTTTTCAAGTATAGCCTCAACATGACTCGGGACCGCTATGTACATAGTCACATCATTTTCACCATTAGCAATGGCTATCTCGAGAGAGTAATAATCATTCTCCTTGTTATCTGTGTCACGAGCTATGGATTGCAATGCTGCGTACATTTGCTCCATCAATGCTATGGTGTGTTTCGCATCCTGTTTGTTGCTTTCATCGTGTGGAGGAGGAACTATTTCAAAAAGTTTTAAATGTAGGGCCTTCCATTCCGCCTTTGATATTTTATTTTCATCATTATCATACCCCGATAACAGATACTGCACCAAGAATGCATGGAATCCATCCTCGAGTGCTGGCGATTTGGTTTGCGCGGCTACCTCCATTGCAAACCTAACACCTTTTTCAAACATTATTGCAGCCAACTCTACAACATGTTTATCCTCGGTCATACCTGTTATAGCTTGTACTTTTGTAGCTATTTGTCTTAGGTGTAAATCTCTCTCATTGTTAATATTTGCAAAACTTTCTACTGGTCTGTCCACGTGATCACGCAAAGCTGACACAGCGTGCTCCTCCTGTGTAAACTTTCTAGGCATATTTTCTGAAGCAACGACCTTCTCTTGTATCTGTTTGCGCAAATAATCTATCTCATCTTGAGGTGTATTAAAAAGCACCTCCACATCAGGGCTATTTTTTGTCTCTATACTAGGACTAAACATAATACAATTGTATCATGAGTTAGATTTTAAAAATTAAAAATTCTTAACAACAAATTAACAACTGAGTATCTCTCCACCGTTTTCTGTTATCAGCACTGTGTGTTCAAAATGCGCGCTGCGTTTTCCATCAGATGTGACAAAAGTATATCCGTCATCCAACATATCCACCTCGTCAGTGCCGAGATTGACCATAGGCTCAATAGCTATGACCATGCCAGCTTTTAATTTGATGCCTTTTTCTCCTGTGTCAAAATTTGGAACATACGGCTCCTCGTGCACAGCATACCCCACACCATGCCCACACAGCTCTTTTACTATGCCGTATTTCTTTGGTATTGCTCCCTCTATGGCTAGAGAAATATCACGTATGTGATTGCCAGCTTTTGCGGCGTGTATCCCAGCCATCATCGCTTTTTTTGTCACTTCCATCAGTTCTTTTTCTGCTTCTGTTATATCACCACATGCCACAGTAACAGCGTGGTCACTGATCATTCCTTCATGTTTGATACCACCATCGAGAGAAACTATGTCTCCATCTTGTAATACTCTGTCATGTGTTGGTATACCATGCACCACCTCTTCGTTCACACTGATACATATACTAGCTGGATATGGATACTCTGCACCAAATGGCTGATAGTTTAAAAATGCTGGCGTATCTCCATCATTTGCAGTTATAAGTTTGTACGCTAGGTCATTCAAATATCCAGTAGTAACTCCTGGCTTTACCTCTTTTGCTACCGCACGAATTACTTCTGCCAATCTGTGCGCACTAACTCTCAACTTCTTTATATCTTCGGGTGTCTTTACTGTTGCTGGCATTATAATTTTCTGATTTATTTTAGCTTTTCCAATATCTCTTTTTGTACATCCTCGATACTTTGCATACCATTAATAGTTAAAAGGTTATATTTTGAATTGCTTTTATAATACTCTACTATAGGCAGCACCTCTGAGTCAAACCAGCTCAACCTGCTCTCTATTCCTGTTTTCATATCGTCAGCCCTACCTCTAGTCATCAATCTATCAGAAGCCCAATCCTTATTAACATCTATATATATCGCGACTATATTTTTATACCCGTAAAAATCTAGTGTCTCTTCTAGTCTATGAGCCTCCTCTATGCGTCTCGGTGAACCGTCGAGTAACACAGTACTATTCTCTTTTATATTTTCTACGAACAAATTGATCAGATTCCAAGTAGCAAAAGACTCTGGGCAAAGTCCTCCTCTATCTATCATTTCTTTTACTTTTTTAGCAGAATAGTTATCCTGCATAGAAAAGTTTCTAAATGATTTGCCGGTTGTTATGTGTGCGATATCTTTTATGTTACATTCTGTCTCTAGATAAGATTTTAACAATTCTGACTGAGTGCCCTTTCCAGACCCACTTCTCCCGATAAAAATATAAAATACTTTTTCCATGTTAAAAGCTAGTTGATCCGTTCAAAACACAATCACCTCTCACATCTATAAATGCTGATGCATTAGCGCTAGCGCAAAGGGTGGTACAAGATGTAGGGTAATCCAATTTATATATTGTATTTGATCTTGTTTTATCGTCATATTCTTTGCAGGCAGCATTTAGAGCTTGGAATGTTGATCTGTTTCCAGGCTTTCCAGAGGCAGAGCCATCTGATGTTCCAGCTGGACATGTTGGTAATGTGTCAGCAAGAGACGCTGTGGACACAACACTAAACGAAGACCCTAAATAGTACCCACCTTCTGCATTAGGAGGAAATACCTTGTATACGAGAGATGTATTTACCATACCTTGTTGTGAACTTGTCAGATTGATAGAGCAAGATGAATTACTAATAGTTCTAGGGGTGAAATTACTTCCTGGATTAGTCACTGAAACATTGTCTGCAGCTAAACGACTAAAGAATCTAACATAGACAGGCATTGGATTACTGAGATATGTCTGATAATTTGGTGATGTTGGTGCTGGTATTGCTCCTGACCCCCACAGCAAAGTGATATACCATCTACCAGGCTTTACCTTTACAGACCCTGGTTGAGACCCTGTATAGTTAGTATTTGATAGATTAACATTTACACCACTTATTCCACCTCCGAAACTATAGACATTTTGCGAAGTACCAGCACACTGTCCATCACTTATAAATGCATATATAGGAGTCCTGTCACTAGAAGAAAGTCCTACCGCATAGAAAGACCCTTCGTATGTTGGGTTATTTGAAATATCAACCGGATAAACCTCTATACTCGCCTTAAGTTGTCTTGAGTAATCTGACTGGAATGGAGTCTTTGTTATTAGTGGTTTGATTGCAGCATTTGAACATAAAGTAGACCAGTTTAAATTTTCGTTTTTAATAAATGTATGACCAAGTACGGCTTGAGCTGCTGCGGTGCCGAGCGCAGAACTACCATTCACCCCAACTACAATCGCTGGAGAATTGTTGTTTGACGAACCCTTCAAAGAATTAAAATCTCCAACGTTTTCAACCCTGGTACCACAACGATTCTTGTCGTACATATCACCACACTGACCTACAGCTTTTACATTTATATACCATGTACCAGTTGTAAGCTTTACCATATTCCCTGTTTTTGCTCTGTTGTCATTGATCGCAACCAAAACATTTCCACTAGCTGAACCGTAAAGTATACGCTGAGCACTAGATGTAAAGTCACAAGGGCTTTGAGATATTGTTATATCTTTATCTGATTGCTGATTAGATGGCGCCTCTCCTGTCATTATAGTAGACAGCCCCACTAGGCCCTGTGTAGACATGTCCGCGTCAATTTTTAACTTTATGGTATATATTCTATTTGGTTCTAATGGTGTGATATCTGTTGCTATCTTTGCACCAGTCCAAACATAGTCAGGATACGCTCTGGTACAATAATTTGTCACAATGTTGCTACCCGAGGTGTCAGACTTTATGTCCCCTGTAGGATTAGAAACCGGCAAGCCTACCCAACTCTTTACAATATCCAATATATTTGGGTTAATAATGTCCTCAACACTAAGGTTCTTCGGTATCTCAACGCCTAAATCGTTGTATCCGGTTGTAGATTTCTTCAAACTAAATGTATTTACGTTGTTTAGCACTACCCCACCAGAGGCTTTTAAAACGTCATTAGCGTCAACTGTGTTATTTGTTTGCACACCTCCAACCCACTCGACAAACTTATGACATGTGGTATTACGATTTGGATTAGAGATGTTACGGTCTGCACAATTATCTAGATACTGAAATGTTACATACCATGTTCCGGTTGTTAAATTGAAAACTCCCGGACGAGAATCATTAATACTGAATGTAGCAGTACCTGAATTTGAACCTAAATATTTTGTTGGCTTTGTGCCATCAGCATATGTGTACCTAGCTATATCAGCAGAACTGGGTTGCCAACCTATAGGCATGCCTAGCCACTGTGTGTTTGCGCCAAAGTTACATTTTGCTTTTGATATTGATGCTCTGACAAAAGCCCTAGACGCAAGTGAATCACTGTAATTCATCACCACCAGCTGTCCACCTTTTGTTGTATCAGTAGACCTGACATTAATTTTTAAAATAAAAGAATCATTATTCCCCCAATTAGGTTTGTAGTCTTGAGTTACAAATGTTTTATATGTATCGTTAGAGTTAAGAGTATAATTCACGGCATTGCCTTCACAATAGTCCTCTGTCTCATTAGACAGGCCACCTAGTGACTTTGGAATATTTGGTATATATGGAGGTGTTTGGTCTCCTGGTCCTGATATAGCTCCTGACTTTGGTCCATCTGTTCCACCAGTGATTCCTCCTATTAATCCATTTATGTCTCCGCCCAAAGTCCCCTGCATGCCTCCAGTGACAACCTGTCCTGCTATTATTCCTCCTATACCACCCAATGCAGCACTCGCGGCAGCTCCTGCAGCTGTAGCAGTCAAACCTTCTGGTGAGGCGACATTTGACCCGAAACTGTAACCAAAACTAGTAATAGCGTTACCTATACTATCTAGACCCACAGCGTAAGCTATTGTCGCTATTGCATTAGTCACAGTAAAAGCAGCATTGGCAACATACCCTGCATCTCCCCCCCCTTCTCCTGGCCCAGCATCATCGTCAGCGTAAGCAACATAATTATCACTTACATTATTAACAAAAATAATAGGGTTTAT
>CAYQUK010000006.1:0-34568 GCA_964420875.1 uncultured Candidatus Saccharibacteria bacterium | reverse complement strand
ATGAACTCGCCAGAAAACAACGGCAGAAGAGAATTTTTAAAACAAGCAGTTAGTACTGTAGGTGCTCTGCGGACTTATGGGTTCCTATTAAACAAAATCAAATATGATGAGCCTGGTACACCAGATTACGAAGAAACTATTAACTTAGCATTTGAAACAATAGAAAGGGAGGCGGAGATGGAAAGAGGAATCGACGGTAGTGTCAGTAATATAAAGGCAAATCTTAAAAGACTCGGCTTACAAATAGAACTATACAAAAAAGGTATTGCAAAATGCAGCAAAGATGACATATTAGCATCACTAGACGACGACTACTACTGTGCACAACAAACCCCAGGTGCAGAAAATATGTTGGCAGAGATAGACAGAATGACGGAGCGAGTTAAAAATTTTAACTAATTACTATAGGTGTACTCAGCAAAATGGGTGTATAATTGATACATGAAAAAATATTGGATTATTGGTTTTGTATCGGTGGTCTTGGCGGCGGTTTTGATGTATTATTTTAAAATGGACAATAAAGTAAAAACTTTAGACTATACAAAATTCAAAACAGAATTAAAATCTGACATGAAATATGATCAGATAGTTACAATATTTGGTGAACCGAACAAAGATATAGGTAGTGGTATCAATATATATGTATATAATCTCACAGACATGACGCAAGTTTGGATAGGATGTGCCGGAGAAAAGATAATGTATGCGAGACATATGAATGCAGATGGCACAATGATAGAGAATGTATTTGATCAGGCTACATATGTGAACACCACAGCTGACAAAATAATAGTTAGCAATCCATATCCAGGCGCAGTAGTAGGTAAAAAGTTCTCAGTACTCGGCGAGGCAGCTGGGTGGTATTTTGAGGCCTCATTCCCAGTTGAGATATTAGACCCTAGTAATAATGTATTGTGGCAGGGGCCTGCTCAGGCACTCTCTGACTGGATGACAGCGAGTCTGGTAGCATTTAAGGCGGATGTGGTGATAGCCGGTGCATACACAGGGCCAGCGACACTGATACTACACAAAGACAATCCATCTGGTGAGCCAGCAAATGACGCATCAATGTCTATGCCGATCAATATCTCATATTAAAAACATGGAGACATTTATACAGCAAGAAAAGAAATCTGTACCTATAATAAATTCTCAAATGGTTTTTAGTGTTTTAAAAAGAGAAGGCTGGAACAGTTCTTTTTTTAAAGAAGTGTTAAACAAATTTTATGATACCTGTGAACAAGATGCAGAAATAGAAATCAAAATAGCTAAACTTAGGAATCCATCAGATAGAACAACAGCGCATAGAGCGAATATAAAATGCGATATGAAAAGATTGGAAATGATTATCGAGCTCTATAAAAAAGGTGTGACACCCACACCAGAAGCAAGAGAAAAAGACTCGGGTAATATAGTTATGATGCCACCACTAAAGGAGACCATATTAGAATCACTAGCTAATACATTAGAGTCAGCTATACAGCAAAAATACACATGGGATCTGGCTGAAAGAATAGAAACGATGATAGAAAAAGCAAAAGCTTTATAAAATTAAAGCAAATATTTACCGTCTTTAAATATTAAAATATCATCAGCGTAGACAGTGTCAGCAAGAGGGAATAGATCTATGTGGAATTTTGTCTTGTTTGTGGTCATCCCTTCTTTTTTGTAAACACTATGTTTCTCTCCAAAAGAAAGATGTAGTCCTAGTATCCGCTCAAATGCTGTGATGTCAGCCAGATATCTTTCAGGTGTTATGGCCTTGTTCAGACCGAAACCGATCTCACGAATCAGTGGTCGCTCGTAACTCTTAACCATATCAATGATATTCACAAACTCTAGAGGTGTGTTTTCACCGAGAGCCGTTACCAGACCATTAACAACATCAACCCTGAATGGCTCGTGCATCTCAACATTAAAATCAGTGTTGGCGTACGCATAGATATAAAACGATCCCGACATATTTGAAAAGTTTTCTGCCTCAGTAAATACTTCGCCAATTGGAAATGTACCACCAATATTTTCCATTCCTGTATAGTCACCAATGTTTAGCTTTGCAGGCTCCATTTTGCCATCTATGCGCAGCTCGGCATCGCGAGCAATAATGCGTAGACTGCTGGCATTGTCGAGTACAGATTTCAATTTTGGGCCAATAACAGGGAACCAGTTGATATCATATTCCAAAGAGTCTATGTACACATCCCATACATCTGAAGAGTTGCGAGTCAAATGCATATGTTCGATAACTTTTAATTTTTTCTCAAATAAATAGAGGCGTATGCGAAAATCATCTAGCCTAAAATTGGTTGACTGCACCAGTACAACCAAATCATTTGCTGACAATGAATCAAAAAACTCTAAACATTTGTCTTTTGTTACGGTATCAAAATCAACAAATGTAGCATCTGGTAAAACTTCTCGATAAGACGCAGTCAATATATCAGTAAGACCGTACTGTTTGTCATATATAATCAAAGCCCTCTGAGAAGGATCATGTTTTATAGACAAATTCAAAATGTCTTGTATGTTTTTCTTGGCTTTTGATATTAGTATTTCGTCCATATTAATCTTGGACAAGAACTTTTGTTCCGAGTGGTGTCCAATTGTAAAGCTTCTCAGCGTCTGAGATGGGTAAATTTACGCAACCATGTGACCAAACAGTTCCAAATTTGTCATGCCAATATGCTCCATGTATAGCCGCACCTTCGGCAGTAAAATACATAGTCCAAGGTACACCTGGAAGATCATACTCTTGATCACTGATACCAGGGAGAGGGCCTTGCATATAACGACTTGGCACTTTACTAAAAATTTTAAAATTACCTCTCGGTGTCGGCATGTCAGATAGCCCAGTAGAGACAGATATTTTCATAAAAAGCTCGCTGCTGTCATACGCATATAACATCTGCTCACTGCGATCTATTACTATGCGTTTAGTATTTGTAGCATTTGTCTTTACATCCGAGGCTACAGACATTAATTTTGCATAATCAGCAGCGACATACAGATTCTTGCTTAGTCTCTCTGGATAACGTATCCACTCATCAAAAGCTATCTTGTACCATATACGACCCTCAGCCTCAACAGTGCCAGAAGTCTTTAGAACAACTCCGTCGCGCAATGCGAGAACAGTAGAGTAGCTAGTACCAGGTCCAGATCTCATACTCACACAGCCGCCTTCAAAATGTGGGCCACAACTGTTGACTATTTCTATATAATTAGAGTATTTGATTGGTGTAGAGGGTGTAGTACTAGCAGTATTCGAAGCAGAAATGTCGTTGGCCTTTTCCATTAGAGAGACATCAGTGGTTGTTGGTGCCGACATATTTTCTATCACTGGGTTTTGGTCTGCGATATATCTAACATCGTCAAAAATAGCCAAATTATCTCTGTGTCCAAGCCAAATGCCAAATATAATTGAAAACACTACCAAAACTACAAATACACGATTAAACATATCGCTATTCTATATAATTTTGACCAATAAAGCCAGCTCTATATCTTTTTCTCTACCAAGTTAAGAGTGGGGGCCTGTGAGACGTTAAATTTATATCTACCAACTATACGACCACTGTCTACTTTTACTGTTACACGCCATTTGCCTGGCTCTGCATTTGTTATGTTTGAATAGGCTCTGTATCCATCTTGACGTCCACCATAAATATTAAAAGTTAATTTGTTTCTAATCTCCCATTCCTTTGTGTTTTGATTATAATATTCCCAAACATGAGTTATCGGTGCAGTCAACGCAGCCGGAGCACGTACTGCTGCAAAGAAATACAAAGTCTTGTCAGTTGTTGTGATATTTTTAACAGGTGTCCTAAAAATATCAAAAATACTCGAAGATGCAGCCTCATCTAATACTAAATAATTTGCTCCAGATCTCTGCACATAGTGATAAACATTTTCACTTTTAATAGATAGAGGCACGGCTGGCATAAGGTTGAGTATGTACAGGCCACCTACTAATGTTGGTATCAATATTGCTAAAAGATAATTTTCTAATTGTTGATCACGTTTTGTAAGTCTATTAAACATCTTGATATAAAAGAATGACAATGTAAAAGCCAATACCAAACCTAAGAAAAATACCCAATCGTTTTGTTTGCCTATTAAAAATGGCACATTGAAAAGTATGTAAAACAGCGAAGCAATAATGAGAACGGAGATATCAACAATAGAACGCAATTTTCTACTAGAGATCAACTCATTGGCCAGCATGCATAAAAATAGTATTACAAATATTGGCCAACTAACTGACAGCGCTGCAGATCTCCAGGCATAAACAAAAACGAATGACAAGGCAGATCCAGAAAAATAAGCAATAGCAAAAGTTAACATAGAATAAAATGTTTGCTTTGCTTTACCGCTCGACGCATCGAGCGTCACTATCTCTCGTACAATAATAATAACAGCCAGAGATAAAATATAAATCAATCCTATATATCTAGATAACACGTCATTTACATCTGGTAACAAAAACATATCCACAGCAAATCCAAAGAAAAATAATCCGCTAGCAATATGTCTAATATGTTTTTGCAATTTTTGTACCAGGGAAGTTATCATGCTATGAGTATAATCTAAAAAGTATCAATTGTGATATAATTGTTAGCCATATGAAAAAATATACTTTACCGATACTGTTCATGACATTGATGTTAGATATGGTGGGTATTGGGATGATAATACCTATAATTCCAACCATATTCACAGACCCGACATCGGAATCATTCATGTTGACCGGATTTGATCCTAATAATTGGTTTTTTATTGCTGGGCTGGCTACTGCTGTAGTAGGGTTGATGCAATTTTTAGCTGGACCTATATTGGGAGAATTATCAGATGTGTACGGTAGAAAGAAACTATTGAGCGCGGGTGTATTGATATTAGCTCTGTCTCAATTTGTTTTCGGTTTTAGTATTTTGATAAAGTCGCTTACATTGCTTTTTATAAGTAGGATAATAGGAGGTCTAGCTGGTGCTAATTTTAGTATCGCCCAGGCTACAATGGCTGACATATCTACACCAGAGACTCGAGCAAAGAACTTCGGACTGATAGGGGCGGCATTTGGTATAGGTTTTGTTGTTGGGCCAGCACTCGGTGGATACATTGCACATTTATTTGATTCCGCTGCTGCACCATTTTGGGTATCTTGAGTTCTTGGAATACTAAACTTTTTATCAGTGACATTATTTTTAAAAGAAACACACACAGAAAATAGATCAACTGCAAAAAAGTTAACACCATGGAAAGCTATAACAAATATAAAAATTGCTTTTACAGACAAAGACCTGTCTCAAATATACAAAGCTAACTTTTTCTATTATTTTGGTTTTGCTTTCTTTACTTCTTTTTCTGGTCTTTATTTAGTAAACAAATACGGGGTATCTGAAGCAGGACTCGGAACATATTTTGCAGCTTCGGGTGTTTGTATAATAATAACCCAAGCGATAATACTAAGATTTGTAAACAAAAAATATACAAGTGAACAAATATTAAAAGTTACAATGATATGTGTTGCACTGGCAATATTTGCTTTACCGTTTATGCCGACATTGTATACGCAGTATATGTTACTGCCGCTAATAGCGGTACCTCAAGGTCTAAGTATGGCAAATCTTGGAGCCTTGCTCAGCAAAAATGTCAGCAAAGAGAATCAAGGACTCGCTCTCGGCATCAACGGATCTCTGTCTGCATTATCGCAGGGTGTTGTTCCTAGTGTTGCAGGAGTGTTACCAATGCTGTTCGGTATCAGGTCTCCATTCATAGTTGGATCATTTGCTATCGTGATAGCTTGGATCACAATGACAAGATATATAAAAGTAAAAAATATTTAATTACAAATAGGAACTGTGTATAAAATAATTCTAAAGGTGTAATTAGATAGTATCATATACAGTGTGATGTTCCGCTTAGAAAAACTTTCGCGCTATATGATTATCATATCAGCAATTAACACGGGCCTCATAGGCTTTGGTTATTTTTATGATGTGAATTTGAATATAATAAATCATATACTTCATAGTTACCCCGTATTCGAGGCTACAGCATACATCGCAATCGGACTTTCAGCAGTTTTCCAAATAATGTTAGGCCGAAAATAATGTTACCCCTTGGTGAAGAATGGCTCCCGCATGGGGGCTTTTCTTGTTATAATACTTAAAAAGAAATGCCTACATTTATTAACAGAGCTTTTATATTTAAATTTTTACTAGTTTTTATAGTTACAGGACATATAATGCTGGCAATACAAAATTATAAAGCCGTCATCGAGGGTGTACGTGTTGAGATACCATTTTCTATTATATATCAGACCTTGTTCTCGTTTTCTACGAGTTTTTCTACGCTAGGTTTCATTATTTTTTTGACTAATATTATATTAATGAGTTATCTGATTACCAGTATCATCACTCTTTATAAAATAGAAAAACAATTGTTGGCACAATCACATAAATTAGGCTGGGTATCTATGCTCGCAATTATCGGATCACATTGTGCCAGCTGTGGCTCGGCGATACTTGGTGGGATATTTGGAACCACTTTAGCGACGGTATTACCACTCGGTGGTGTAGAGTTTGCTATACTAGCTAGCATAATACTAATACATAGTTCATACAAAATAACTAAAAAACTAATCAACCCCTATGTCTGCTAGCCATGGAACACCAAAACTAATAACAGCAATAGTGGCTATTATAATAGTAGCCATCTTTTCAGAATTCTTTAGACTGGGTACTGCTCCAAATATTGACCTTACTGGTAAAGATAAAGACAGGGTAACTCGTGAATCTGGATATGTAGTAACAAAGGTCGTGGATGGTGACACTGTTGATATAAAAAAAGACGAAGTTACAACTAGAGTCAGACTAATAGGAATCAATACCCCTGAGACTGTAGATCCTAGAAAAGAAGTAGAATGTTTTGGTGTTGAGGCTAGCGCTTATACTAAAAAAGAAATAGCTAATGCTGCTGTTTCGATAGAGACCGATGACAGCCAATCGACATATGACAGATACGGCAGAATATTGGCTTACATATACGATGAAAATGGTGAAATGCTGAACAGAAAGTTAATTGCTAATGGATACGCTTATGAATACACTTATGACACTCCTTACAAATACCAAAAAGAATTCAAATCTTTACAAGAATTTGCAAAAAATGAAAAGAGGGGGCTGTGGGCATCTGGTGTCTGCGGATATTAAAATAAATTTATGATACACACAATTGGAAATATATTAAAAACAATATTTAAATGGCTAGGATTTTTAATAATAGTTCTCATACTTATTAAAATAATATCTCTCATTTTCCCTTGGTTCACACAAAATAATATAAAAGATAAAATAGAAGGCTCGGCCACCACCACAAAGTCTGGTGGGTTCAAATTACCGGCGCCAGGATCTTGGTCAATAATGGGCACTGGTACAGCAACAATCAAACCAAAAATTAATCCATCTGTACCGGATAATTATTATAATGATGGCTATCAGTCTCCAACGATACCAGAATAATAAAAGAGGTCAGACTAGTCTGACCTCTTTTATTATTGTTTTATTTGACGAGCTCGTCGACGACTTCTTTTACTAGCATGCCGTCAGCGTTGCTGCCGATATCACGCATCACAGCTCCTACAAATTTACCCTTGCCAGCTGCATCAGGATTCAGCTCTGCTATTTTCTTTTGGACGAACTCCACAATAGCCTCGCGTGTCATCTCAGCAGGGAGTAATCCTTGCAATATCTCTAGCTCGATCTTTTCAGCATCAGCTAGGTCTTCACGTCCTCCAGCTATGAATTGCTCAATACTGTCTTTTCTTTGTTTGATGAGTTTCTTTGTAACCTTTACACATTCCTCATCTGTTAATGGGTCAGCACCTGTTTTGCCTGATGCTATCCTAGCCTCTGATACTGCCTCATTGGTAAGAGCAGCCGAAAGTAGGCGCATAGTTTGTAATTTGTCAGTATCTTTTGCGATCATTGCCGCTTTGATAGCTTGTTTTACTTGTTCTTGCATAGTCTTATTATAATATCACATATCGGAAAAATGATATAATAAAGGATATGGATATAACTCTCATAATTATAGGTGTATTTCTAATAGCTCTCATACTAGTTCTCATTTTTTTGATATTAAAAATCAGTAATGACAACAAACAAAATATTCTAAATTTGAAACATCTCAAGGATGAACTCAAAGACACAGGCAGAAACATAGATCACAAGCTTCTCGAGCAACAACGTGACATGAGAGACAATGTAAAATATCAATTCACCGAGTCACAAAAACTAATCAGCGAGATCACTCGTGAACTGACAGAGGTAAAAGAGGGCAACAAACAAGTGTTCAACATGACTGAGCAACTATCCAATCTTGAAAAGGTCTTAACCAATCAAAAACAGCGTGGCAACTGGGGTGAGTCATCACTCGAGCTGATACTGTCTAACATGCTTGGTGGTAACTACACTATGCAATATGGATTTGAAAATGGTGAGGCAGTGGACGCGGCTATATTTATAAAAGATAAAGTATTACCAATAGATAGCAAGTTCTCACTCGACAATTATCAACGCACTATAGATGCGGCTACGGAGGATGATAAAAAGTTCTATGCGAAGGAGTTTGAAAAAGATATCAAGCTACGCATAGGAGAAACAGCTAAATACATACGCGAAAAAGAGGGGACATTACCGATAGCCTTTATGTTCATTCCTAGTGAGGCTATATATTATGATCTGCTGGCTGGTGAGCAGTCACGTCTCGGAATCAATACTCAGCGCATACTTGAATCAGCTCAAAATCAGAGAGTGTTTATTGTTTCTCCTACCTCTATTCTTGCATACCTTCATTTAGTTCTGTCAGGTCTTAAAGCTTTTCAAATAGAAGAAGGAGCTAAACAAATACAGAAGAAAGTGGAAGAGTTGAGTAAACACATGAACGCATATGAGGAGTATTATAAGAAGCTAGGTAATACATTATCGACCACGGTGAACCACTATAACAGCGGATACAAGGAACTCAAGAAAATAGACAAGGATGTGTACAAGATAACCGAGGGGGTAGCAGGCGGATCCATCGAGCCAGATCTACTGGAAAAGCCAAATTTAGAAGACGAAAACTAAAGAGTATTGACAACTCTCTACTTTACTGTATAATGTGTTTATTGAAGATCACAGGACAACAAACTCCTGCTTCATTAGGAGATACTAATAGTTGCCATAACTGAGACCGCTTGGCTTTAAAAACATTAATATCTACTTTCTTATAAATGATTTCACTGAGGTCTCCCGCGCAACGTTCGTTGCGCGGTTTTTATTTGGATAGCTTGCAAGATGTGAGGAAATATAGTAAAATAGTGAAACTATGGATTTCTCAATAATTAAAACAGGTGGAAAACAATACGAAGTCAAAAAAGGTGACTCGCTAAGAATCGAGATTTTAAAAGGCGATTTTAAGGTAGGTGATGCGGTAAGTTTTGACGAAGTGTTGATGACAAGTATCGGTGGCAAGTTTACAGTAGGTACTCCTACAATACCTGGAGCATCTGTAAAGGCTACAGTAAAAGAGATAACTCGTGATGACAAGATAATGGTTATCAAATACATGCCAAAGTCTCGTTACTACAAGAAAAACGGTCACAGACAACCAAAATTCGTTGTTGAGATAGCGTAAATCAATAAACACAGCACTAAAAATCCCCCTTAAAACAGGGGATTTTTAGTGCTTGACAAAAACTCTAAAACATATATAATACAGCTCTGAGTGGATTGACTGCGAGACTCGCGATCCCACCCAGACGTTCTAGAAAAATGTTCAAGAAACCCAGTTCCAAACCTTGTCAGAATTATTCGGAACCTGCACCGACCAAAAGCAGATGAGAGAGGTTAGAATTGGTTAACGGAGTTTAGAGAAAAAGCTATTCTCTGAAAAGCAAAAAGATCAAGGATGCGCATACGTTCATCCATCTCCGTTACAAATACAAGGGCTGTCCTGCAAAGGCGCCCTTTTTCATTTTTATATTTTAATTCCTAGAGTTGAATGCGTATTTAAAAGTATCTTTATCTATGTATTCCATCTCAAGACCAGTAGATACACCACGAGCTAGGTGGGAAATTTTAACTTTATCAATTCCTACAATTTGAGCTATAGTTTTTTGTATATACTCTGTTGTGTTTTCACCCTCATCGTTCACTGGCATAGCAAATATCAATTCTTCTAATTTGTTTTCTTTTAATAATGCGATGATGTATGAGACCAGCTCTTGTATTCTGATATGTTCCTTTGGGTTATCGGCCAAGAAGGGGAGGCGGCCACCTAATACAAAATACCTGCCAACATATTCACCCGTGCGCTCAATAGCATCGATATCCAATTCTTTTTCTAATAACATTATCTGCGAACTCTTTCTATTTTCGTCTTTACATATGTGGCAGAGGTCTGTCTGATTGCCTTCGATTGAGAACCAGGTATAACATAGCGAGCACTGCTTAGAGTGACTCTTAACATCTTGGAGTGCGATAGTGAGGCTGTCTACATATCCCTTGGACTGCTTCATAAGATAATATGCAAAACGTTGGGCCTGTTTAGGTCCAACACCTGGGAATTTTAATAAGAGAGCCACTAGATTTTCTTTTTGATTCATTTTAGTATTTACAATTCAACACTCATTTCTGGTATTTTAAAATCACCAAACGCATCCTCGGCAATCTCAATAAAACTAGTCTTCTTGTCGTCGAACATTAACTTGGTATTGCCAGTTGGTCCGTTACGATGCTTTTCAATTAGTATCTCTACTACATTATTTTTCTGATTCTCCTCACCATATTTCTCCTCACGATGTATGAACATAACCACGTCGGCATCCTGCTCGATAGATCCTGAGTCACGAAGGTCAGAAAGGCGAGGACGGCCCCCACGCTGCTCAACATTACGAGAGAGCTGTGACAATGCAATAACAGGCACATTGAACTCCTTTGCGAGACCCTTGAGAGATCTAGATATGTCAGTAACTTGATTTACCATGCTGTCATATTGACGTGTCGTACCCATCAATTGCAAATAGTCCACAACGATGAGACCTACGGGCTGTTCAGCTTTTAGACGGCGCAATACTGATCTCATGTTCACGATATTGTTCGCAGGTGTATCGTCAATAAAAATAGGAGCCTTTGCTAAGTCGTTTAGACCTTGTTGCACTCTCTCAATGTCATCCTCCATTGATAACTTGCCAGTACGCAGTTTCCATCCGTCCACACGCGACTGAGCTGCGAGCATGCGATCAAAAAGCTGCTCTTTTGACATTTCAAGTGAGAAAAATGCAACATGAGTGCCGTGAGTAACGGCTGCAGTACGTGCAAAGTCCAGTGCGAGGGAAGTCTTTCCAACTGATGGACGCGCCGCGAGTATGATGAGATCCGCTTTTTGGAAACCAGACAATTTGTTGTCCAAATTTTTAAATCCTGTAGGGACCCCACGTATACCAGTATTACCATCATGAAGCAATTCGACTCTTTTCCAAGCTTCATCAATTAATTCACCAAGGTGTACTAATTTACCAGCTCCAGATCCAGCAGAGGTAATGTCGAACACTTCTTTTTCAGCCTCCTCTAGTATCAGCTCTACCTCGTCTTTCTCAGCGAATGACTTGTCAGCAATACGTGTACTGACCTCGATGAGTTTTCTCAATAACTCTTTTTTGCGAAGATGAGTCGCATAGTATTTGATATTCGCTGCTGATCCTACGGCGTTAGACAGCTCAGCCAAATATGCTGGACCACCGATGCGATCAATGTCATCTATCTTTTTGAGATGCGCATGGAGACTGATTAGGTCTACCGGCTCTTTTCTATTTTTGAGATCAACTACGGCCTTCCATATTGATTTGTGCTTTTCAGCATAAAAAGTGTCATGAGTGACAATGTCCTCGATGTCATAAAAGCTTTCTGGAGAGATGATAATAGCGCCGAGTAGTGCTCGTTCACTGTCTAGATCTTGAGGTGGAATGCGAGCTCCGTCAAATGGACTGCGCTCGTCTTTGTCGCGATAATTATTCTTGTATTTCGACCTTTCTTGCATGAATCCAGTATATGCGCACCTGGGAGAAAAAGCGACTTCACAAATCTCTAAAAATAGGGGATAGTGGGGAAAAGTTTACCATTTACTTTTTCTATATTATGTGTTATAGTATAATTCGAACTGTACAAAACAAATAGGAGGCCGATATGGCTCAGACTGAAATTCACAAACTCTCTGTCGCTTACATCGTAAAAGGTAAGGTTAAGCCAATTACCTGCGTCTATTACTACTCACTTCGGGAATCACAAAATGTGCATGTGAGATGGCTTATGGCTGAACAAGACCGACAAAGCATCAAGGGGGAGAGTAGAAATTATCAGCCGATTGAGATTGCACTCTCAAGACCACCGAACCCAGATAAACTGTTATCTCAATTGAAGCGTGCCAGAATGTTGCCATTGACAACGTTTGCGCACGGGACGAAAAAAGACGAAATTCCCGACGGCTACGTATCGATGACCTGAAAACCTCGATTCGTAAAACGAAATCATCCCGCCAGTCATCACGATGGCGGGATTTTTATTTTATGACAAAACTATGTTAGTGTTTATTTTAGAAAACTAACCGGAGAACACGCATGGCACCTCAAATCGTCATATCGATCTGTTTTTTTGGTGATATCTATTACCACATTAATACAGACATAGACTACTTGATTCGTTTGACCGACAGAAAAAATGTTGCATTCAGAATATTTTGCGTAAAAAAGTGGACGGACGACCTGAGCTGCGACATTGTTATTTCACTAAAGAGTGAGAGTTCGTATATCTTGATCTCGGAAACAATAACCAGAATGAAAGTATGCCCAGTGGACTTTTACTTTAATAGTTGGGCATGGTCTCCGCTACACGGAATAGCTTCGCTGCTTGACTCTGCTGTAGAAAGAGTCGTTGAGCAGTACACTTAATCGATAACCTCGAAACCTAGCGCTTGGATCTCCTCACGCAAAGCGTCACTAGTCGCCCAGTCCTTCTCGGAACGGGCGATTTTTCTTTTCTCTATTAACTTGAGCGCCTCAGGAGTGTAGTTCACAACCTCCTCAGAATATGACAAGTCTAAGCCTAGAACTTTATTCATCTTTAAAATAGTTGAGTATGTGTGATCAGCTTTTGCATTTATCATTTCCCATATCACAGCTACACCACGACTAATATTCACGTCATCATACACAGCCTCTAAGAACTTTTCATACCAAGGGGTGTTAATTCTGAACTTTGTAGCGTCAATTATGTTTTCTGTTACTTTTGCTGACTCATACATATAGCGTGATAACTTTTTGAGTGCTGTCTGTGCAGCGTCGAGTGCTTCGTATGAGAAATCTATTTCTTTTCTGTAGTGGGTTGTTAGTAGTAGGTAGCGATATGCAGCAGGATTATAATTAGCATCCACTAAAGTTTGCAGTCTCAAAAAGTCGTCGTTACTCTTGCTCATCTTGCCAGTTTTGTCATTGAGAAAGTTAACATGGCACCAATAATTTACAAACTTCTCACCATTGTGAGCACACTCTGATTGGGCTATCTCATTAGTGTGATGTACTGGTATATGATCAATGCCTCCAGTATGTATATCAAAATGTTTACCTAATAACGCCTCACTCATAGCAGAACATTCTGTGTGCCAACCAGGGAAACCAATTCCCCATGGGGATTTCCATTCCATTTGACGCTGCTCATTTTCTGGAGAGAATTTCCACAATGCAAAGTCAGTTTTGTTTTTCTTTTCACCCATACCCACTCTTTCACCAGCATTAAGCTTTTCAACATCAATATGCGCAAAGTTCGCATAAGCAGGGAAGTGTGAAGTATCAAAATATATACCGTCAGATGTTTTATATGTGTAGCCACCACGCTCCAGCTTTTCGATTATTTTAATCTGCTCGTCTATATAGTCAGTAGCACGTGGGAATTTGAAATTATCAGCGTCAATATTTAGCAAACGCAAATCGCTCATGAATGCATCTGTATAGAATTTAGCTACATCCCAAACATTTTTTCCTTCACGTGCCGCTCCTTTTTCTAATTTATCTTGCCCATCATCACCATCACCAACCAAATGCCCGACGTCAGTTATATTAATAACATGTATCACTGTCTCATATTTTGTTCGTAAAACGTTTTGTAGGATATCCGCAAATACATAGGCACGCATGTTGCCAATATGGGCATAGTGGTAAACGGTAGGGCCACAGCTATAGACACGTACATTATTCTCATCAATTGGCACAAAATCCTCGACACTTCGTGATGCGGTATTGTATAGCTTGATATTCATATACACAGTATAACAAATTTTTTATATGACGCAGCCTCTGCTATACTGTGGGTAATATGTCATTATACAAAAAAATAGTTTATATTTTGATCCTAGTTATCGCAGTATATCTAGCCTTCCTATATGGTAAAGCGGAAAGCAGCCTGGGAGGCCTATCTATAACCTCAGCACAGACAACGGCTAGTAGTACGAGTTTTGCAGGGCTAGACGAGGTGCGAGGTCTGATAGATAGCAAATTCATATCTTGGAAAGCAACATACACTCCGCCAACAACAAAGGAATTGGAGTATGGCATTATACGCGGATACGTGGATGCTTATAAAGACCCATACACTACATATTTCCCACCGGTAGAGGCAGAACAATTTGCACAAAATGTGAAGGGGTCATTTGGAGGTGTTGGTATGGAAGTAGGCATCAAAGATAAATTGATAACAATCATAGCGCCATTAAAATCAAGCCCCGCTGAAAAAGCCGGCGTCAAAGCAGGTGACATGATATTGTCAGTTGGAGACAAAGATATATCAGGTATGAGCGTAGAGCAAGCGGTAGGACTGATACGTGGAGACATAGGCACAAGTGTGACATTTAAAATATATAGACCCCTCACCAAAGAAACTAAATCATTCACAATAATAAGACAAGAAATAAAGATACCGACAATAGATACAGAGACTAAAAATGGTGTGTTTGTAATACATCTTTATAACTTTTCTGCTGAGTCACCAGAAATGTTCCGCAAGGCATTGGTAGAATTTACAAAATCAAACAGCAAATACCTGATGATAGATCTCCGTGGCAATCCAGGTGGATACCTAGAGTCATCAGTACAGATAGCTAGCTATTTCATACCTCAGGGTGGAGTAATAGTTGAGGAAAAAGGTAATAGGGAATACGGCGCAAACATACACAGATCATTGGGATATGCTGGCATAGACACTTCAAAAATAAAAATAGGAGTATTGATAGATGAGGGTTCGGCGAGCGCGAGTGAGATCTTGGCAGGAGCGATGAAAGACCAAAAAATTGCAACAGTGTTGGGCCAAAAATCATTTGGTAAAGGTAGTGTGCAAGAGTTCATAACACTCGCTAATGGCGGAGCATTAAAAGTGACTGTGGCTACATGGTATACACCAAATGGTGTCAGTATTACAAAAGACGGTGTAACTCCAGACATAGAGCTAAAACGTGCAACATCGACAACTGCGATATCTGAACTAAATGCAGCGACGCTTAAACTTAAATCATTAAAATAATTATGAAAGTAAAGTTATTAATGAACGTCACAAAGCTTGGTAACAAGGGAGACATTGTGGAAACCAGTGATAACTATGCTGTGAATGTCCTCCTAAAAACTGGCAAGGCTGTTCGTGCAACTGAGCAAATAATAAAGGCAAAACAAGCGATAGATAAAGTTAAACAAGAAGCTAAGGAAAAAGAAGGTGATGCTTTTGTGGCATTTTACGAAAAATTAAAATCAGAACCGCTAAGATTTAAAAAGAAAATAGATAACAAGGGGCATCTTTATGCAAAGCTGTCAGTAAATGAAGTAACAGATGAAATATTTAACAAATACAAATTATCTATTGATCCGAAAAGTATAGAAATACCAAACCATGAGTCATTGGGTGAGATTAATGTTGGAATAACAAATAAATCAAAAAAATATTATTTTATTTGTGTTTTAAAATAAGTTATCCACTTCGGATATAATAGATAGCATGCTATATTGGATATATAACATGTATCATTTCCACAAGCATAAACATCTTTTTCACATTATTCCGACACTGATAATCTCAGCAATTTTTGTTTTTAATTATGTGCAAACATTTGCTACTTATTATTATGTGGGACAAATTGGAACTGGTGGTAGTGGAAATGGTGAGTTATTTTACCCTTGGAAAATGACAAAAGATGCTTTGGGCAATATATATGTGGCCGATGCAGGGAATAATCGCATACAAAAATTTGATTCTGGAGGTAACTATATATCTCAATTTGGAACCGCTGGATCTGGAGATGGAGAGTTTTTTAACCCCAAAGGTATAGCAATAGATAGCGATGGTTATATATATGTTGCAGACACAGATAATAACCGCATACAAAAATTTGATTCTAGTTTTGTTTATGTGTCTCAATTTGGAACATTTGGTAGTGCTGACGGACAAATGATACAACCTGTATCCATAGCTATAGATTCTGGTAACAATTTGTATGTTGCTGAAGATGGTAACCCTAGAATACAAAAGTTTGATAGTGCTGGGAATTTCGTATTTAAATTTGGCTCATATGGATCTGGTGATGGAGAATTTGGTTATGTAAATGATGTGTACATAAAAGATTCTAATTTATACGTGGCCGAAGACCTTAATGACAGAGTACAAAAATTTGACCTGAATGGTTCATATATATCTCAATTTGGAACATCTGGATCTGGTGATGGAGAATTTGCAACACCGAACAGTATAGCAATAGACACTAATGGGGACATAATAGTGTCAGATACTAACAATCAAAGGGTACAAATTTTTAATTCTTCTGGAGTATACCAGACTAAATTTGGATCGAGCGGTAGCGATATTTTACAATTTGCAAATCCAACAGGATTGCTAGTAAATGGGAATGATTTGTATGTGGTTGATAATAATAATCACAGAATACAAAAACTCAGTTTAAACTTAACAGTGTTGACACCTAACCCTCCCACAAATGTGGTAGCCATACCTTCTAACGGCTCGGCTGAAATAAGTTTCAATGCTCCTGTTTTTACTGGTAATTCAAATATAACAGAATATACTATAATATCTAATCCTGATGGAATAATAGCCACAACTACAGCAACCAGTACAACAATATCGGGTCTGACAAATGGTGTAGACTATACATTCACAGTTAAAGCATCCAATTATCTTTACACCAGCGCATCCTCAACTGCTAGTAGTGCAATTAGGGTTAATAAAAAATATGTTTTCGTTTTAAAATTTGGAACATCCGGCTCTGGTAATGGTCAATTTTCTGGACCGGTAGACATAGACGTAGACTCTCTGGGATATATTTATGTCTCCGAACAAGACAACAATCGCGTACAGAAGTTTGATTCTAATGGTAACTACGTTTCTCAATTCGGAACATTTGGTACTGGTGACGGACAACTCGACAGACCTTTTGGTATTAAAATACATAACAATAACATATACGTAGTAGATAGTGGTAATGCTAGGGTACAAAAGTTTGATTTAAATGGTAACTTTATTTTAAAGTTTGGAATTCCAAAGGGTGAAGACGTAGGAGGTAATGGTAAATTCTATTTCCCAACTTTTATAGACACAGACTCTCAGGGAAATGTATACGTAGCAGACCCAGAGGATACATTAATACAAAAATTTGACAGTAATGGGAACTTTATATCTCAACTAGGACAATACGGTAGTGCTGATGGGGAATTTATGTCTCCTGTCTCAATGGCCATAGACTCACAAGATAACATGTATGTAGTAGATAGTGGTAACAATCGCGTAGAAAAATTTAGCTCGTCCAGCGAATACATTTCTCAAACAGGGGGGTATGGTGGTGGCTACAATCAGTTTTATAATATGCAAAATATAGAATTGGATAACGATAATAATATTTTTATTTCAAATACCCATTCAGAAGAAAATATACAAGCTATTAAAAAATACGCACCTGATTATACATTTTTGACACAAATAGGTACGATCCAATCTGATGATGATGGCAAGTTTAACTTACCATTTGGTATGGCATTTGACTCAAACGACGACATATATGTTGTTGATAGATTTAATAGTCGTATACAAAAATTTACACTTGAGTCAGACCAAGCACCGACAACATCGTCAGCTCCACAAAATGTAACAGCCGCAGCCGGGAACGCAACAGCAACAGTATCTTTTACTGCACCTAGCTCAAATGGTGGGTCTGCGATACTTTATTATCGCATAACATCAACACCTGGGAATATATTTGCAACGACGACATCAACAGGAAGCACAACCATTACAGGATTAACAAATGGAACTGAGTATACATTTGTTGTGAACGCTATAAATAGTATCGGGACAAGTGCAACATCGTCTCCATCAAATGCCGTCACCCCAACAGCACCAATATCTTCCGCTCCGTCTACAAATCTATGCCCAAAGGGACGTCTAACAAGCGAAGACTGTCTGTGTCCAGACGGAAGACCTCCAACACCTGTTGATTCTGGTACGCGCGTCCAGGAGTTCACTTGTGAACGTGGTGGATTTTTACCTGTTTTCATACCTCCTTCAGGAGAGGTTTTACCTTTTGATGGAGAAGAAATATTGACATATGAATCTTGGCCTCCTCAAAATCAAGAACTGCTCAAGAATAATCCTAAACTCAAAGATATTCTCATACAAAATTCGCTGTTTATAAAAAACTATAAATTTAAAAAGAATTTAACTCTAGGGAGTGCGAACAAAGATGTAAAAGCTTTGCAAATGTTTTTAAATATTAGGGGCTTTATTTTAAGTAGATCCGGACCAGGGTCAATAGGTAATGAGACAATTTATTTCGGTAATGCCACAAGACAAGCATTGATAAAATTCCAAAAGGCAAACAATATATACCCAGCAAATGGATATTTTGGACCAATGACTAGAGAATTTGTAAACAAGATACTAGAAATAAAAAATTAATCTTATTTCTTTTTGAGCCAATTTTTGACCAATAGAGCGAGTATTGAAATTAATACTACAAAATACCAGTTTACTGGGTTTTGTGGTTCTAGTGCAGCGATTTGGACATTACCAGCATTGTCTATGGCGCGAACAGTGACACGGCTTTGCAAGGTCTGATCTTGTAACTGATATGTTGTGCCAGATCTCAAAATTAATCCAGAACCCTCTTGCACCTCATAGCGATTGACTCCGGTATTAGCATCAGTTGTGGAAAAGCTTATAAAATATTTACCATCAAATAGACTTGGATCTTGGCCGAGCTCGATAGAAAATGGTAGTGGGGGGATAGCGTCTGATGTTAATGCTTCAGAAATAGATGAAACAGTATTTGAATTATTAATATTTACCTCAGTCAACTTTATAGCGTCACCTTTTACACTAGCAGTAGATAGGTTAGCATCGTTAACATAGGCTGTAATATTTTTAAATGCTATGTAGGCCTTTTCAACTTGATCTGACTTTAAAACTATAGTAAAGAGTAGGGCATCACCAGCATCAACTCCAGATGGTACACCTCCAACAAATGAAACAGTCTCACCCACAAGAGAAGGCTTGTCTGGCCAAAGAGAAAAGGCACTGCCACCAGTGTGTATTTGCAATACATCTTTTGAAAAGTTCTTTAACTCTAGGGTACCGTCAATACTGTTGATGGTTTTACCTTCTGTGTTTAGCTTTACAAGCAATGTAACTTCTTGTCCATTCTTAATTTCTTTTGATGTTTCGATGTATATATTAGCCATAAATTTATAATTATTTTTTAATAAAAGGTGTACCTTTTGTACCCCATTGACCCATGAGTATAGAGAAGTCCTTTGTATCCACCTTGTTATCCAAATTAATATCTACACAAGCATTTTTAAATGGTGCTTTTGTTTTCCAAAAGGCCATCATGATAGAAAAGTCAGTAAGGTTAACCTTGTTGTCTAGGTTTAGATCTGCGCCGTTACAGACTTTTGTAACGTTGTCTGCTGGTATCTGTGGCAATGTTACATTGCCACCTGAGTTACCTCCGCCACTATTGCCGCCAGAATTTCCACCTGAGTTACCTCCATTGTTATTATTTGTAGGATAGACACTCATTGTAAATGTTCTAGATGATCCAGATCTCTCTGTACCAAAATAGACTATAGTTTTAAAATAATAATTGCCATTTGCTGGGACTGTGGCTGTCAGATTGGTATTCCAATCCTCTCCAGGATTGATAAATTTGGCACCAGTGCCTCTATATGTATCATCTCCACCTCCACAAACATTACTCTCTGATGTTACAACACACCATTCGTATTGATACTCATAACCGGCTAGACCTTCATTAGTTATTGTTAAATTACCAACAACATTATTTGTAGTTGAGGCGATAGTAGTGACATTGTTAATGATAACTTGGGCAGGTGAGCCAGCTACTAACCAGTAATCATTATTATTTACAGTTTGCCCACTCTCAACTTGAGTTACAACAACTGATTCCCATACACCTTGAGCAGCATTTGTAGGGACGCTGTATGTGTATTCATATACACCAGTTGAGATAGATGTCATAGGTATAGATGATGCAACAATATTTCTAGCAGCATCATAAACTGTTATAGTCGGAGCAGAGTATGGTGTAGCTGTGAACCCTTGAGCATTTTTAACTGTTAACTTGGTTCTGTATGTAGAGTTAACCTGAACACTAGCCGAACTTGTGAGTGTGGTTGACCATCCTGTCACAGAAGAAGTAGCAGCACGAGAAGTTATTGTAGTATCTATGTTGTCTCTTAAAAGTTTACCTATTGAGTTGGTTGTGGTTAGAGTAGAGGTCAAAGCATTCCAAACATCAGCAGCAGATAAATTGTTACCATAATTTGTCAGCTCACGAGTACTGTTGGTCCATACTGCTTGGGCTATACTGCTAGTCGAGTAATCGCTGAGTGTTCTGTTGGTATATGCCCAAACATCAGCAGCAGTGAGGGTTGATGTTGCCCCTCCGCCAGATACAGACGAGATCTGCGCATCTATGTTGTCGGCTAACAATTTACCAATACTACCTATACTTGTAAGTTGTGACGACGCGCGATTCCACACAGCGTTACTGATAGATGTTGTGGCATAGTCAGTCAAAGACCGAGATGAATACGCCCATACATCAGCAGCCGAAATGTTGTTTAAACCTTGTATGAGAGACTTGTTTGCGAGTATTTGAGTAGAAAGAGATGATGAAGCGCTCAAAACATTAGAATTTACATTATTAACAGCTGAGTTAACGTTTTGTATTTGCGCTGACAGTGAGCTGGATGCACCTAAAACCTTACCGTCCAACGCACTTATGGCTGTACCGTTAGCTAATATTTGACCAGATAATGATGATGAAGCGCTGACTATTTTTGTGTCTACATTTGAAACAGCCGTTAGTATTGTTGAAGTTGCCTCTGCTAAGCGTGTATCTGTATTACTATTGATATCATTAACAAGTGTACCGAATGAGCTGAGGGTTCGTGTGGTGTATCCCCAAACGTCAGCAGCCGAAATGTTGTTTAATGCTAATATCAGAGATGAAATAGAGGATAGTCTTGTTCCTATAGTAGATGAGGCTGACAGTATATTTGTATTCGCTAACTGAATCTGATCAGACAGAGACGAGGATGCGCTGAAAAGGTTTGAATTTACACCAGATATAGCAGATTGTATTGTGGATGTCGCCTGTGCAATACGCGCATCTGTATTGTTGTTAATATCGCTAGCCAATGTTCCAAATGTTGTGAGAGATCTTGTGCCATAGCTCCAAACGTCAGCAGCTGAGATGTTGTTGAGAGCAACTATCAAACTAGAAATAGAGGTCAACTTGCTGCCAAGACTAGATGAAGCACTCAGTATGTTTGTGTTAGCAGCTAGGATTTGAGAAGACAGTGATGAAGAGGCACTGAGGAGGTTGCTATCAATTCCAGATATTGCAGATTGTATAGTAGAAGTTGCTTCAGCCAGGCGAGCATTAGTGTTATTGTTTATATCACTAGTGAGTGTACCGAATGAGCTGAGGGTTCTTGTGGTGTAATTCCAAATATCAGAAGCTGAGACGTTGTTCAAAGCTGATATCAGACCAGAAACACTAAATATTTGACTAGATAACGATGATGAGGCCGACAATACTTTTGCATCTACTGCAGAGATAGCGGAATTTGCTGTTTGTATTTGTGAAGATAGTGAGGATGATGCGCTAGATAAATTAGAATTTACACCTTGTATCTGAGACGACAAGCTAGACGAGGAATTTAGTATTTTTGTATCCACATTTCCAACAGCGGTCAATATTGTAGACGTGGCCTCGGCTACGCGGGTGTCAGTGTTACTGTTAATGTCGCTTAACAACGAACCAAATGAAGTGAGGGTGCGTGATGCAGCGGACCAGATAGATGTGGCTATGCTGCTAGTAGAGTTCCTGTAGGTACCATCCACAAGAAAAGTCTTGTCCATCCTAACCAAATCCACACCAGCGGTACCGCAAGACATACTAGCCGGCCAAGATCCCTCTGCAGCATTGCCAGGGACAGAGTATGTATAGTAATGCCAACCTGTACTATCAGCAGTCATTGATGCATTATTCACAACAATAGATGAAGCTGGGTCAGATATAGTGATGTTGCAGGGAGTGGTAGTGGCTACATAGTCATCATCGTAAACAAATTCTCCCAGGGTTATGGGTGATCCTGGCGAAACAGTACGGTATTCTGCTTGAGCATTGAGAGTAGTCGAAAACAGAAAGCAAGATGTAACAAAAAATACTAAAAATTTTACTTTGCTGTTCATAGACGTCGTTATACTAAAGAGTAACCCGTCAGGATTGCGAAGTAAAGTTGTAAGGTGGGTCGAATTCTAAAATATGTGGATAAGTACTGGGGTTTTTTGTTGCAAAAACTCGCGACATAGATAATACTAGAGTGTAAGATGTTATTACCTTCTCGATATTCATTTCGGCTTGTTTCTCGCAAAAAAGCCAAGGAGATAAAACTCGCTCTCAACAACGATATCAAGATCAGAATATTAAACGACCCGAGATATAGCAAATCAGCTACAGCTGAGCCGATAGCAGAATCAAAACCGACTGTCTCAACATCAGACTCAAATGAAAAAGTTGTTGATGGGCACAAGAGAGGGTTCTTAAAATATGCAGGTGTAGCGGGAGTGAGTGCGTTAGCTTACCTGGCCTTTCCTAAAAAAGCAGAGGCTTTGATCATGGGAAGTACTCCGACCTCAAACATTATTGGTGTTAAAAATGCTGCCAATATACGCATTGACCCAGCCACAGAGACAACGGTATCTGGTATCAAATCAAAAACAGATCATTTGAATTTTGACGGTAGCAACAATTTGCAAATCGGTGGTGATGTTGGTATACAAAATGCTAGTAATATAACTATTAATCCAGCAACAGAAGAGACTCTTGCATTAATGAAAGCCAAGACAGATCTCTTAACTTTTGACGGTAGCAACAATCTGTTAACAGCAACAACTGGTGCTGCCTCTGCTGTCGGAGTAAAAGACACCACCGGAACCCCGGTTAATCCAGCAACAGAAGACAGCAACGTATATTTGCGCAGAATAGTAAAACTAATGGAATCTCAGGCGACAGTGGACGGGGCAAATCGCCAAAGAGTCACAGTGGATGCTATAACTGGAGCATTAACACTTGCAACAGTAACAACAGTAGGTACAGTGAGCAGTATTACGGGTGGAACTATTACAACTATCACAAATCCTGTACCACTTGGAAATTTAGCTACACTCGCGTCTTATGACCAAAGACAGTTCATCGATGGAGCCAGAAATGCGTACGCAAATAGCATCAGACAAAACTTAATATTTTCATAATTTATGTCTCTCACTAACAAGCTCAAAAAACAAGTAGATACCCCCGTTTGGGAGTGGTGTAGATTGGCGCCTGGTGTATCGTCGGCAGTGAGTGCGAGCTGTACTGCTGATAATTCACTATTCCACGTGACATTCGGTAGATATATATATTATTTACAAGCCGCTACAACTCTCGCAACCACAACAGCATTAACTGGATTTTTTAGATATGATACAGTGTCTGATTCGTATCAACTATTGGCACAGCCACCAGTGACGGCGACCGGCTACACTGCATTACAATTTGCTGGTGGGCAGGGATATTTTGGTAATGTGATAAGTAATGGTGGCGGTAGTAACACTCTTGAGATACCAGCACTAACGGGGCAAACTTTAAAAGGTTTTGATATTCGTATAATTGACGGTACTGGTGATGGTCAACAAAGAACAGTTACGAGTGTATCTGACGCTGTAATATGGGATACAGGTGTTGCTACTGCTGCTACTGCTTCACCACAAGGAAATATAACTGACACAAACAAAAACTGGATTATAAATCAATGGGCCGGGTATCAAGTTAGATTTGTGTCCTCATCTGGACAATCTATCGCTCGTAAAATAATTTATAACAACTCCAACACTATATATTTTGCCGACAACACAAAATTAGCAGAAGATTCTCTGGCTTGGTCTCCTATTATGACAGTTACTGGTTCTGCTCAGGTTATAGCCGTAGCCAACTCTTCTATTTACCAAATAGAATCAAGTGTTATTACTGTTGACTCTAATTGGATTGTTACACCTGATGCAACAAGTAAATTTGTAATTCGTGGAGGAGGTATATGGATGTTGACTCAAGGTACTACTTTTGCAATGCAATACTATGACGTACTAGCTGACCGGTGGTATATAAAAAATGGTGGAGCAGCAGGTAGCCCGGTCACAGCAGCCGGAACTGATGGAACATTAGTCAACTCTGGAGAGAACGCTAGTGTCTGGGACAGAGGAGCGGCAACAGGAACCCAATCTACAACGACAATACAAGACACAACAAAAAGTTGGACTACAAATCAATGGGCTGGTAAATATGTGAGAATTTATTCAGGAACAGGCGAAGATCAACACAGAAAAATAGTTAGTAATACGTCCGACACATTAACGGTAGCAACATGGACAGCTATAACACCTGACGCCACCACTAAATATTTTATTGAAGCTTTTGAAATGGGTACATTATCATCAGTAGGCGCAATAACACAGACCGGTGTTTCAACCGGAACTATAAATGGATCAGTTTTTACCGCAGGATCAACAACCGGTAAATATTATCCTGGGCAAATACTTACAGGTACTGGTGTGCAATCAACTA
This sequence comes from uncultured Candidatus Saccharibacteria bacterium, assembly GCA_964420875.1. Taxonomy (GTDB): domain Bacteria; phylum Patescibacteriota; class Minisyncoccia; order Phycocordibacterales; family UBA5272; genus JAUPVO01. Next base: position 9,299 of record CAYQUK010000006.1, on the reverse strand, counting down.
AGACAATATTATCTCCAGTCGCTGCCTGCTACACAACGGGATTATCTACTACTATCAACTTCGCATCTGGAGATCCGACAGCACTAGGAATCACTGCTGGAATGGTGGTTTCTATTAACTCCATAGTCGGTTTACCTGGTCAAGCGGGTACAGGTGCATTAGCAGCAGGTAACCCTACATATGTTACAGGTGTGAGTTCTAACACTGTTACGATAAATATCGCACCAGCTACGGCACTACTAAATGCTACATTACAATTTGCTACTGCTTGGGTATCTCCTCTTGCTGCACATACTAATGCAGGAAGTATTATAACTTTAGCTGGTGGTGCCACAACAACAGGACTATATCCTGGAATGTATATTTCAATGGGAGCTGGTACTGGTACAATAACGGTAGGTACATATGTGGCGCAAGTAATAGATAGTACAAGATTTACACTTTCTCAAGCTCCAACAGTTGCACTAGCTGGCTCTGTTTGGCTACTGGGACAAGGGTATCAGACAGTCATAGTAAATCAATTAACTGGTCTTATCGGTGGAGCTGGGACTTATACGGTATTCCCATCACAAATGGTATCTAGTACTACCATAACTGGAACAGGTGTAGCAACAGTAACAGACAATACGAAATCTTGGCCAAATAACAGATGGAATAATTATGCTATACGCATAAAGGCTGGGACAGGCAAGGGGCAAGTAAGACAAATACTGGATACAGCAAGCGATGGAACCGTTGCATACACATCAGCAACTGGCGCGACGAATGTTGGGGCCACTATAACAGTGACAGATACGACCAATTTAGCTGTAAATCAAATACTAAATGTCGTCGCTGGGACTGGAGCATTCGCATTTGGAACATATGTAAAACAAATAATCAGTTCCACTGTGTTTATCGCCTCAGCAGCGCCGACTATAAATCTTGCATCTGGCGCACAAATAACCGGCACACCATACAATACGTTAAAGGTTTATCCTAATTGGACAGTAGCACCTGATAATACTTCGGTCTATGTTATACACGGGGACAGTGATAAAAATTATTTCAGTACCGCTGGACAAGCTCCGACATTTATACACAACATAGATGCAGACATGACTACAACAGGTAGACAATTAGACAGAGGGGTAGCAAGAGGTGTCTCTGCTCAATATGGAAGTTACGAGCCAATAGCAGTATCATCAAGCGTGCCAGTATTAAAAATATCTGGTGGCTATGGTGCAATAGCGGGTGTAGCGACAACAGGAGGGTCAAATACTTCAAATATTACAACGGTAACATATTCTACGGCTGTCGCGTCCGGGGTATTCCCAGTTGGATCATGGATAACAATAGCAGGTGTCACGCCTACTGTTTATAATGGAACATGGCAGGTCACAAACTCTAGCCCTGGATCTGTTTCTTTTTACAGCACCACAGCAACAGGAACAATAACTATACAAGGGACTGTTGCTCAAGCAGCATCAGTTAACTTTGAAGTCGGATCTCTAGCTGGTGGTAACTGGACACGTTTTGGCGCTGCGACAACATTAACAGTAGCAGGATGTGTACCATCTACTTATAATGGTTTACAAACTGTATCTTGTGGTGCCTCTGGAACAACTGGAGCAACATTTGGTGGATATCAGTCAGCAGCAGGAGCAACAAGCTCTGGCACAACAATCACAGTCGTCGATACTGTAGGTCTAGCTGTTGGAGCAATACCAACAGTTACGGCAGGTACTGGCACATTTGCAGCAGGTACTGTTGTCACAGCAATTACAAATGCTACAACATTTACAGTTAACACTGCGCCATCTGTAGCCCTCTCTGGTGGAGCAACCGTTATTACAGTAGTGCCATCCGTAGCTTTTGTATCTGTAACCCCGGTAGGAAGCCTCGTAACACTTGGTGTAGCACAAAAAACTCCTCAAGCATCAACTGCAATGAATGGATCAGCCGGTACTGTGACAGTGACAACATCAAACACAGTATTCCCAGTTGGTTCGTGGATAACTGTTACAGGCGCTGCTCCTGGAACATATAACGGAGTGTATCAAGTAACAGGTGGTACTCCAGGGACAAATGTTACCTATGCTAACTCAACCACAACCACTGCAACTACTCAATGCCAAATAGGTATAGCAACCTTAAATCAAATGGTAACAACTGTAAACAGTTTTAATCTAAAAACAGGACAAACAGTAACTCATAAGGGAGATCAGGGGTACAGTGCTTCAAACAATAATATTTCTGCCGCCATAACAGTTATGACTCCGGCTGTGGGTACACCTGCCACCCAGTATGTATATGCCGTAGCGTCTCCATCTGCTGCTATGTTTGTGTATGGACAGACAACAACAACCCTTTGTGACGCTACAAAAAATTGGGTAGCGAACCAATGGGCAGGTTGCCAAGTCACTTATAATTCCACCCAACTATCAAATGCGACAGCGCCGATACAACCAACAATTTTAACAGCATACATAATAGCAAACACAGCTAACACCTTAATATTTGCAGCCGCACACTCTGCAGCGCCTGTACAAGGTGTGTCTAGATATGTGATAACCACCCCAGCTACGATGGCAGTAGGGAATATTCTTGGCAATCAGGACTCTGGTTTGGTGCAAGGAGCTCAACTTGTAACACAAATACAAGACATAACAAAAAGCTGGATAATGCCAGCGCCGATAACGGGTATCACTGGGACCACTGTGACAGTCGGCAATCCAACAGTGGTTATAACAGGATCAATGAATGGAATACTCCCGGGTATGACTGTTGCGATAACTCTTGGTACTTTGACATTACCACTGGGAACAACCATATCATCCGTATCTGGAACGACGCTAACCTTGTCTAACAACTTTGGAGGATCTGGCACAACCGGAACATTTTCATTTGCCGCCACAGCATCCAGCTCTGGTAATACTGTGACAGTTACAGGGTATCCACTTACAAACTTGGCACCAGGTATGAGGCTCGCAGTGACATCAACTACCAACATGTCACCTTCAGTACTATCAACCGGTGCATTTGTATTGAATGGTGGGGTTAACTTTACACCAGTAACAGTCGTAAGCATCACTGGTACAAACACATTTACAATATCATCGACACCAACAGTTCCACTTCAAAATGCCACAGTACAAGCGAGCTTCTGGTCTACAAATCAATGGCTTGGAAGACGTGTGCGTTTGATAAGCGGTACAGCAATAAACAATGTGGAGGCCATAATAACCGCGAACACACACAACACTTTAACATTTTTAACAATTGGTACAGCTCCTGTGCACGGTACGAATGGTTATGCGATATTACAGCAACCGGTAATACGTGGTGCTGGTACTGCATTGCTTTGGAACTTTGGAACAACAAACGCGGATACTGCTGGGAAATATCTTTACCAGGCACGTGGTGGAAACTTACCAGGTTTTGATAGATTAAATCTGACTACAGACAAATGGGAATTTATGACAGCTACGCCAACATACGAAACACTAAACACTGGAGCTATGTACGCCTATGATGGGGTAGACAGGATATACTTCACAGTGCAAGTTACTCAACGCGTGTATTATATAGACTTGGAAAGCAACGCCATACACCCAGCGGGTATGTATCCATATTTACCAGGTACCGCAATAGTGGGTAATCGTATGGAGATATTTGAAACAGAGGATGGTCTCAGGTACTTGTGGCTAAATAGACACAGTAACACCGAATGTTTTAGACAACTATTATTCTATTAAAATATATGAACATACAATATCTCATACAGATGCTTCAAAATAAAATCACAATGCTGAACAACGCAAAGAGTCAGGCATTTGCTGTTGGTGATATAAACCAAGTAAACACTATAGACCAAGACCTTCTCGAAACACAAAATACTTTTGCACAGCTGGCAATGCTTCAGGATATATCAGCTGCCGCTGCGAATATCAACACTACCCCAGCAGAAGTAGTGGCTTCTGGTATACAAGCTTCTCAAAATCAAACCCAAGGTCCATCAGCTTCAGCATTTATTAATGGCTATGACATATCAGCATATGCAACGGACGCTTTGCATGAGACCAAAATCCAATCAATAGTAAATGCTATGCCAAGCTTTTCATCAGCTGACGATATAGATCGATATATACAAAATCTAGCCCCCACATCACCAGTTAAGGGGGATATGGTGATCAGATCAGCTACTATGTACACAGTTGACGTGCCACTATTGATAGCAATAATGCAAAATGATTCTGCATTTGGAACATTGGGGGTAGCGGCTAGGACTTTTAATCCGGGCAATGTTGGCAACACTGGTATAGAAGAGAGAGCCTATACCTCTTGGCAAGACGGAGTAACTGCGGTAGCAGAATGGCTAAACAGACATCGCATATCTGGTGTAGCACTAGAGCCCGTGATCATACCTGTCACAATACCTGAGCCAGCACCACAACCGATAATAGAGACACCTGTCGTAACGCCGACTCCACAGGCCCCTGAACCAGCCCCAACAATAATACCAACACCAGAACCTCTTCCACCAGTTGAACCACCGATAGACACAGCAACCACAACACCTGAACTAATACCAGAAATATCGACCACCACGCCAGGAATACTCGAAACAACGACCTCGACAACAAGTGATACTACCACCACAGAGCCAACTTTATAATTAACTGATATAAAGTTATACTCGTAAACATGTTAGAAGAATTGGAGGTAAAAGCAGCAGAGTACATGCCGTTTCTTGAGGATTTACATCGTAGGGTATACAAGGCGATAATACTTTTTTGTGTTTTGTTTGTCGCTGGATTTTTATCTACTTCATTTATAATCAAACACGCATTATTACTACTAGACGTGCAGGGGGTAACAATCGCCACCACTTCGCCGTTTCAATTTGCTGACTTGGCTATGGATTGTGGGTTCTTTATTGCATCTGTAATAGTTTTCCCATATATCGCATACACATTGTTCTCATTTGTTTCTCCAGGATTAACCAGAAAAGAGAAAACCAAGATATTTTTAGCAGTACCCATCAGTATCGGGCTATTTATTACAGGGTTCATATACGGGGTGATACTTTTTTATTACGGTCTAACATTTTTGGCTCAAGTCAATATAAGTCTAGGTATAGCCAACATATGGGACATAAGTATGTTTTTCTCTCAGATATTTTTAACAGCGTCATTGCTCGGAATACTCTTTGAATTCCCAATAATACTAAGCTTTTTGATACGTTTAGGTGTAATAGACCTAAATTATTTAAAAAAGAATAGACGTGTAGCAATGGCAGCGATTGTGATATTCGCATCTTTACTTCCACCGACAGACGGTATATCATTAATACTAATGTCAGTGCCATTAGTCGGTCTTTATGAAATGACATTGTTATTAAATAATAAAAAACATTATGTTTGGAATAGGAACTAGAGAACTCATAATCATCGCAATTATCTTGGTATTGCTCTTTGGTGCAGACAGAATACCGAAACTTGCAAAGAGCGTTGTTGATGCTATCAGACATCTTCGTGGAGCATTCAGCGCAGCCGACGATGATACTGTAATCAAAAAGAAATAATCTTCTTAAAATAAAAATACTTCGCACTTGCGAAGTATTTTTATTTTATCTGTTCAAAACTAAAAATATATTTGCCACTAATAACATATACTGTTATTAAACATGATGCATATTTTGCGCAATACTGTCATTTCAATTTTCATACTCTCTATTGTGAGTATTGCTGATGCTGCGAACATCACAGTGGCACCCTCGAGTGGCAACTATAAAGTAGGATCTACTATATCTGTAAACGTATTTATTTCTAATAATCAGGAGCCAGTAAATGCTGTGTCAGCAAATCTAGCCTTTACAAACAACACACTGTCCCTCACTTCTATTTCAAAATCAGGGTCAATCATAGACCTCTGGGCCGAGGAGCCAACATATTCTAACAACTCCGGCACGGTGTCGTTTGAAGGAGGGATGTATAACCCTGGATTTAGCGGTCTGCAGGGCAAAGTGTTGACTATCAATTTCAAAGTCATATCTGCTGGGGTGACGAATATTAGACTAGTAGATGGATCGGTATTATCCAACGATGGCAACGCAACAAATGTTCTCGGAACATTGGGGTCAGCCACATACAACATCACAGAGGAAGTAGTGGAGCCGAAACCAACACCAAATACTGAGCCAGTAAAGACGGAAACAAACAACTTACTGCCAAATATAGTGTCAAACTCATACCCAGATAGCAACAAATGGTACAGCACTAAAAACGCTATATTTAAATGGTCTGTTCCTAGTGGAGTAACATCAGTCAGCACTCTGTACGGGACCAATCCAATAGCAACACCAAGCAAGGTATACACTCCAGCAATCAATTCAAAGAATTTTGTTGTTGATAATGATGGTGTATTTTATATGCATGTGCAGTTTAAAAATGAGAACGGCTGGGGACCAACATCTCATTTCAAATTCCAGGTTGACAGCACAACCCCAGACTCTCTCGTTGCAAATCTAACGGACGGCGCAACAACATACAGCCAGACACCAGAGATAACAGTAGTGGCTAATGATAATATGTCTGGACTGGATCAGATAACTTTCAGCATTGATGGCGGCAATGAAGTGAATTTGCCATATGACGCAAATAACAAATACAATTTGCCGAGATCGGCCCCAGGTAAACACATTGTGACTATATATGTCGCTGACAAAGCTGGCAACAGAACGCAGACAACTCTCGAGTACACAGTTAAAACCATAGACACACCAATAATAACTGACTATTCTAAAAATATAGAAAATAGTCGTGATTTGTATGCTGCTGGTACAACATATGCAAATTACAAAATAGAAGTCACACTCAAAAATAGAGAAGGCAAAACATTTACCGAGAATACAATTGCAGATGAGGATGGTGTATGGAGACTGGATTGGAAAGGTGACATAGATACAGGTGTATATGAATTAAAAGCAAAAGCCGTAGATGAAAAAGGTAACGCTAGTGCGTACACAGATACAAAGGTGGTTGTAGTAGAGCACATAGCCCTAGTGCGTATAGGCATGTTCGCAATGAACTGGTTATCAGTTGTGCTAATAATTGTTATTGTACTGATAGCGGCTATCTCAGCATTCGCAACATTGTGGTACTCATTCATCCAATTCGTTAGATTCAAACGCCGTGTAAGAGACAGAATACAAGAGATACAAGATGCTGTAGAGGAAAATATAAATGGATTGAAAGAGGATACTGATGAGTTCCACTCTATACTGGTCAAAGCACAAAAGAAACGCGAGCTAACAAAAGAGGAGACACTCATGCTAAAGAAATTCAAAAAGCGTCTAGAGACCACAGAAAATGATATAGAAAGTAAATTAGATGAACTAAGGAAATAAAAAAACCCCGCGAGGCGGGGTTTGGATGAAATATTACTCGTAGTCTGACGACAAACATTGTCAATTCATCCATAAGTAGAAGTTGCTGAGATATCTTGACTAAAAACGACAAGCGTTAGAGGCCGCCTAATCTCATCAAAATCGAAAAGAACTTTTTTAATTGAATTGAATTCTTGCGAAACACGCCTACTAATCTTAAAAGACACACGTGAATGACTCGCAAGAAAGAGGATCGTGTGAAAAACGACGGAAAATCTCAGGAGACAAACTCGGGGAATTCACACGAAAGGGGTTGGGAGGAGAACATGATTCGAGTCTAAAAGACAGGCGTAACGAATTCCTCCCAAAAAGGTTTGCACGAATGAGAGTGTAAACTAGGTCAAATAGACAACAAAACGTAACTCATTCGCACAAAATCAAAGAACGGGTGAGAGGGGGGTATTTCGTCTCGAAACACAAAAGTGTTAGACATCGTAAAATCCTGACCCTCTCTTTTAAAAACTAAATGAAATAATTTAATACTTAAAAGAAAGGATAAGCAGGGGTGTTTCCACCCCAAGCCTATCATAATGTTAAAGAACTAACCAGACAGCCGTTATGCTGCCTTGAGTGCCTGACGCTCTTCGAAGCGAATACGGAGCAACTCGAATCGTTTGGCCTTCCAACCTGGCGACTCCAGCTCGTTCCACTCGGCACAGAGGAATCGCAAGAACTGCCGCAACGTTTTCCAGATGGCCATCTTGTGAATATGTCCGTCGGTATAGCGTTTCTTGCCTTTTTCGCTCAACACCACTTCTGGATGCGCAAGACGAAGACTTTTCTTGTTTTCGAGTAGCTTCTTGCCCCACTCTGTCTCGGGACGTCTGTTGAACTGATCACCAAGGGAGAACAGAGCCTGCTTTGCCTGTGGCTTCCAATTTGAAAGCTGACCAACACGCCGACGAGCCATGATGCCTCCCAGCGGTGTGTCGCCTGGTTGGAATTTTGTGCCGTCTGGCTTGAGCGCATGCAGGCCGCAAAATGCAACCAACTTGCTCTCGTCCATCTTCGCATTTGCAAAGCGACGCACATCACCAATTGAGGCGATGAGTGCACCAGCAATTGACGGACCAACTCCGACGATAGGTTCGAATACTAACCACACACGACACGCCTGTACAGCTTTTTCAAGAGCTGCTTTTGCTCGCGTCTCAGCAGTGATGAACGAATCGAGCAACACATCGTTCCCCTTGGTCTGTTTGAACCAGAGGTCGATTTGACCCTCAGGATACAGGCCGTCATCGGACATGAATACTCGTCCGATAGTCTGCTGACGCAAACGCGCAGCACATGCCATGCGAGCGGCCTGAGCCTCTTTGAATGCGGAGTAACAGATGCCAACACGAATACGTTGACGATCTGCTGCGTCGCAAAGACTGAAGCTTTTTGGAGCCGTAGCCCAAAGTGAGACCAATGTTTCAAGTTCACTCTGGTCACGCTCAGTCTGGTCGGATGGCTTATCACCACGAGCAGCCTTGAGCGCATGACCCGACAAACGATGCAGATTTGCATTGATCGTCTCGCCACGGCGCGACAATGCATACGCAAGTGCGTCACCAGATCCACCGAGAATCATCAATGCAGTATCTCCGGCTGTGAGGCCTTCGAACTGTGTCGCGAACTTAGAGATAAGGAATACTTCTTCCTTCTTTCCAGATTTTTCTCGCTTGATCAGATTGGCGGGGACGCCAGCCAGGAACTGCGAGTCAGCGTCGCCGGCCTTTTTCCACAGGACGTGATGGCTTGCCAACCTTGCGACTGCTTCCGCGTGATCTGGATTGTCATAGTCGAAAGCTTGCCATTTGACGGGAAGGCGACCAAAAACAAAGTCCAGCTCAGCACGTTCGTCAGCGAGATCGTAGTTGACGGA
>CAYQUK010000005.1:18490-39544 GCA_964420875.1 uncultured Candidatus Saccharibacteria bacterium | reverse complement strand
CGAACCTCGACCAACGGATTTGGAGGCCGTTGTTCTACCACTAAACTATAGGCCCTAACATTTGCATTCTAACAAAAATATTGCACTTTGAACAGAAAACGAAACCCCCCAACTGCAACATGTGCTAGTCGGGGGGTTATATCACGCGCCCTGCTTCTCGTCTTGCTGTAGCCACCAAGGACGTGTGTCCCTGTGATGAATATTCCTAGAAGGCTTTTCTTTTGCTTCGGCTACCACAGCTTCAAAGGCAATCTCGATAAGTCGAACAGTCTTTAGAGAGCGCCCAGCTTGCGCTGACTCACTCTTGTAAGCTGACAAAACTCTCTCCTTTGCTTGGCTCTCGGGTACTCCGATAGCTATTTCCTTATCGAGAGCCTCAATCAACAAATTGAGACGGCCTTCTGCCTGTCCATAACTTTCGGCCCTTGAGCCATTTCGCCAAAACAAGCCATGATCAGCGCCAAATTCTTTACGAATCTGATTATTTGCCTTCCGAAGGATTAATTCAGAGACAAGATACCGCTTAGTCATTTCCGATTCTCCTGGTTGGTCTGTACTGACTAATAATATACCACTTTTGTGTATAAAAGTCAAGGAGGTTGTGGATAACAAAAAGACCAAGTTTTGCTTGGTCTTTTTGTTAGTATTTTGACTACTTCTTTCCTTCTTTAAAGGCAACGTGTTTGCGGAGATGTTTAGAGTATTTTTTTAGCTCTATTTTACGAGTCACCTGCTTTTTATTCTTTGTAGTATAAATAACCTGGCCTGACTCCTTGTTGATGATTTTGATTAGACGATCTTGCGACATAGTTCTACAATATTACTACATTTCTAGGCGTTCTGCAAGATATGCCTTTAAATCGCTTATTTTCACTCTAGCCTGCTCCATAGTGTCCCTGTCACGCACCCCAACGCTGTCATCTGACTCAATAGTGTCAAAATCTACAACAACACAAAACGGAGTACCTATCTCATCCTGACGACGATATCTTTTGCCAATGTTTCCATTGTCGTCATATACAACTGAGCCAAACTCTTTCTTCAAAGTCTTGTATATTTCCTGCGCCTTGCCGACCAGTACTTCTTTGTTTTTAAGTAGCGGCGACACACATATCTTTATCGGGGCCATGCTTGGCTTTAGTTTTAAAACTATACGACTGTCCCCCTCACCCAAATCTTCATTGTGGTACGCACTAGCGAGTACTGCTAGCACTGTGCGCTCGACACCTATTGATGGCTCGATAACATGCGGGACGAATTTCTCTCCTGTTGCCTCGTCTAGATAGTCAAGCTTGGCACCACTCATACTCGCGTGTGCATTCAAATCAAAATCACCACGATACGCGAGTCCCGCTAACTCTTTTTGTCCTATTGGAAAATCAAATTCAAAATCAATAGTACGTTTACTGTAATGTGCCCTGTCGCCATCACCAATCTCAACCTCATGTATACCGGCCTCGCGTATACCAATAGAAATCATAAAGTCTTTGAATGTTTTTCTTAGCTCTTCAAACTTCTCTTCCCAAGTTTTCGGATCTATAAAATACTCTATCTCCATTTGCTCCAATTCGCGAAGACGGAATATAAAATCTCTCGGAGTTATCTCATTTCTAAAAGCTTTACCGATTTGTGCTAGACCAAATGGTAATTTTGGATGTATGCTGTCCATTACATTTTTATAATTCACAAACATACCTCCTGCTGTCTCTGGGCGTAGATATACTGTGGCACTACTATCCTCCATTGCTCCGACTTGCGTTTTGAACATCATGTTGAACTGTCTTGTCTCACCAAGATTCCCAACCTTACACTCTGGGCATTTATCTCCTTCTACATGGTCACGACGGAATCTGCGTTTACATTTGTCGCACTCAGTCAGCGGATCTGAAAATCCTGCAACGTGACCGGACGCCTCCCAAGCCTTGGCATTCATCAATATGTCAGCGTCCATGCCATACATATCATCCCTATTCTCAACAAAATGTTTCCACCATGCATTGGTGATGTTACGTTTTAACAATACACCCATTGGACCGTAGTCATATGTACCGGCGAGTCCTCCGTATATATCAGAACCAGAAAAAATAAATCCGCGACGTTTGCACAGTGACACTATATCCTCCATTCCAACATTATTTTTCTCCATAAGTCTATACATAATAACACAAAGGTCCTCGCTTGCGCGAGGGCCTTTGTTAAAGATATTTTAGTATTTTGTTTTAAGATTTGAACCAAACATTTGAGCCTACAGCATTAGCCAAGAAATTCATAATGCCCCAAAGTGACAATATTATGAATAGTCCTATGGTCCCATATATGAGATGTTTTTTACCACGCTCCATCTCTTCACCTCCTTTATCTTTTAAAAGAATAAATCTAGTTACTCCGTACAGGAACCATGCGAATGCAAAGGCCGTAACAACAGATAACACAGGGTTAACTACTTCCGTTAGTATATTTGCCTGTAAAGTAGACACTACACTATCTTTTACTTCACCGGTAACAGCTGTGTTCACGGTAAATAAAACTAGTAAGTACGAACGTTAACAGGTACTCCTGGTGTCATAATATCTCCACCAATACCAATACCAAGTGTCTGAGAGATGAATGCAACTATACCCCAGATAGCAACCATCACGAATAGCGCGAGAACTCCGAACCCCATATATTTGAGACCGTCCTCATGAGCTTTTGCCTCTTTTGAAAGCATAAATCTAAATATACCGACAAAAAATAGAATAAGAGCGACTACGAATAGAGACGAATAGATAAGAGTTGAGATCTGTTTAAATTGTAATACTATATTAATAAGACTCTGCCCTATACTGCTACCTTGATTTTGGTTTGCAGAAGGTGGAACTTGTGGCAGGTTAAGCTGAGCTGAGGCAACAGCTAGAGTAGATAAAGCGAGAACCGAAGAAATAATTTTTTTCATAATTTGTTACAAATACTATATGTATGTATTTTAAGTGTATATATATTAATACTAATAAGCAATAGCCAATCCACTATTATTAACCCTGGCAAAGCTTGTCTCCACTTCTACCTGGCAAACACTGCCCACTTTTACACTGACTATTAGCTGTACAAGATGCTCCATTTTCTTTTAAAGTTGAACCAGTTGGTGAACCAGCTCCACCATTAACCTGTATAGATGGAGCCTTTATGGTGTTTTTATTTTCAAAACCAAAACCAGATTGAAGAAAGTTGACTATCCCCCAAATTGAGAACATAACAAATAGACCGATAACGCTCCAAAGGAGTCTGTTAGAGGCGTCCTTCATAGCGTCCACATCGCCCCTAGATCTGTTCCAAATGAACATTATCACTGACCAGAAAAATGCCGCGACGGCTACTGTTAGTAATAGATCAGTAACTGTGTTACCTATTAGATCTGTTAATTTATCTGCAAAAGATTTAAATGTATCCATATATTTTATTTACAAGTTCCTACAAATGCTCCAAGTGGATCCTCGCAGACACCACTTTGGCATTCATTACTATTTTGACAACTGGCTCCACTAGGTTTTAAATTGCCCGCCCCAGGATTGCCTCCTGTTGTTTTTTCAACTGGCAATGTTGCGGGCTTGTACACATTACCCCCCAAACCTACACCAAATGTCTGAGATAGGAACACAACCAGACCCCAGATAGCAACCATCACAAACATGGCTATTACGCTCCAGCCGAGCATGTTCTTGGCATCGTTCATCCCCTTATCATCACCTGATCTACGTTTCCAAATAAATGTAATAATAGACAACAGGAATACTACGAAAACCAAAGACATTAACAGCCCAGCCACACCACCACTAACTATTTCTTTTAATTTGTTAATTATATTGTCAACGTTACTCAAAACCTGCTGCGCGCTGGCAACACCAACTATACTCACCATTCCTAAACTTAAAAGTATTTTTTTCATATATTAATCGCAAGTCTTTGCGGCAGAACCAGCACTGGCTGTACATTTACCACTGAGACAATCAGATGGTTGAGTACAAGACGAACCCACAGCCCCCATACCTGTTCCTGTTGTAGCAGGTGCTCCGAATCTAGTCTGTGGCTTTTTAATCTCTGTTACACCACCAACACCGAGCGCCCCTTGTAAAAATGAAACCAGGCCCCAAATAGAAACCATAACAAAGAGAGCAATAACGCTCCACCCGAGCATGCTCTTTGCATCATTCAAACCTTTATCATCACCTGATCTACGTTTCCAAAGGAAATTGATAATAGCTAAGAGGAAAGCAATGAAAGCGAGACCCATTAAAAGTGTTGCGAGTCCCCCGCTCACTATATTTGTTAAACTATTAATAAGTTCTGAGATATTTTTTAACATAAAAGGTTATTTATTTTGATGGCAATAATGAATTTGTGGTGCTGACCAATATATTATATATCACTTCGGCTCCAAATATAACCAGGGCCACCGCTGTAGTCCAAAATACCCAGGTTTTGGCCTTTGTTAAGTTGTTAGGATTGTCCTGACTCATTACAAAAAATATAGCGCTGCGTATATATCCGTATATAACACCGATAACACCTAGATACAGTACAACATTTGCTATACCACTAATAACAGACTGTATTGTCACGTTGCTGAGTGGGTTGTTAAACTTGCCAGAGCTAGTTGTTGGTGCAGGCGTAGTCTGTCCATATGCATACTCAACAAATGGAATATGGAAAGATGTACCACCCACTGCGCGCTGCAAAACATCAGACCCGCTGTCCACCCCAAGAGCCAGCAACACTACACGCACTATCATATATGCACCGATAACTATACCTGTACCTATCAATAACTTGATAAGTCTACCTTTTGCGTCAGCCAAATTCTCGGGACTATTTGGATTTTTAAGTATTGGTAATATTGTCAAAAATAAACCTATAAAAAATACAGCTGGTAGGAAAAACTTTATGACATACTCAGCAAACAAATTTGAAACAGTAAACAGATCAGAAAGAGTACACGGTGCCTGACTTGGATCATTGCCACACGTAACTAGTGTTGTCGTATCTCCTGTATTGGTTGTTGCTGGCATATTTATTGTAATTTAGTATATACCTTTGTCCAATCTCTTTCAAAGGTGTCTACTGCCTCCACTATTGATTTGCGACCAGAAAGTATGTCTCCATACAGAGATCGCACCAAAGTCTCAGAGGATACTGGATTTGAATCATAAAAAGACTTCATTATTAACGCACTACGACCTAGTATCTCGGCCTTTTCTGATCCGTCAGTACCAGCCAAAACATCACGACGAGCAGATGACATACCGAGGGTGTTAGAAAGCATAGAAGAAAATATATTGTCCGAGAACTTTCTGGCAACAGATATAGAATACTCTGGGTCCGCTGTTGTGCGAACTACGGCTGCACCATATATAGCCCCACCGGTAGTCAAAGCTTTTGTGTTTTCAAATTGAGGGAAATAAGTGATGCCTATATCTATGTTTTGATTGATGGCGCGTATACGTGACAGAGAGCTGGCGCGAGCAAAGTAAAATCCTAATTGACCTCTCGAGAACATAGTCATATCATTTTCTCCTGTTTCATTCCAGGTAAATGTAGTTTTTTGTGTATCACTAAATGCGGTTTGGAATCGCATTATCTTTACAAGATCAGGCACAGTATCATCCCCTGTGGTTCCTATACCAACATCAGTATTGATATTGGCTGCGACTTGATTGTTAATGCCTATATAAAACAACGCCTTGACTGGAGTGTGTCCGAGCTGTGCAAGCTGTGTCATCAATATGTCTTTTGCATATGAAATATTTCTATACACACCTATCGCAAAAGCGCTTTGTTTTGGTTTGCCATTTGAGTCATACACAGTAAGGTCTTTTTGATAGCGAGCCAAGTCACTCCAAGTTTTGATGGGACCAGTTAGCCCAGCCTGACTGAGCATACCTCTGTTATAAAAAGTTATTAGTGGGTCAATCAAAACAGGATAGAACAATGCTCCAAACGGTAGAGCGTATTGATGTGTCGCATCAACAAAAGTGTCTTTGTATTCCAGCTCTGACATATATGTATAAGCCATAGGGTAAAGCAGGCTGTTAGTAGACAACAACAGATCATGCTCTGCAACCACAAGATCTGGCGCAGTATTCACAGCTGCAGCACGAGCCAAAGTATCAGTAAATACATTTGGATCTATATATGTATACGAGACAGAGAGTGGCTGTGCTGTGCGTATCGCCGTCTCAGATACCGCCGCATTAAATGCATCAGCTGGTAATGTGCCCCATACTTCTATTGTTGGCTTGTTGGCATTTGCAGTTGTACCGGACGATCCTATCCCTGGGATCTTGCCGCTAAAAACTAAAATCGCAAATACTCCTATTACAACCCCTACTGCTATTGTTATTATTTTAAAAATATTTGGCTTGTCCATATTATTTTAGTGGCTCTATTATGTATGCAAAATGATGATCTCCTGCTGCCAATTCACGACGCACACGCAATCGTGCTGCAGCCAGAGATGCGACTACTGCCACTCTTTCAAGTTTACCATCTTTTGGACCGAGATTACTGTCATTATTCCAATCCACGAGCAACATATATCCAGTCGGTGACAATATGCGGGCACATTCTTTTAAAAGGCTTACTTTGTCATCAATCATGTGTAAGGTATTGGCCAATATCACATAATCAGCAACATAGTCTGGCAATATTATTTTCTTGTCTAGGTCTGCGATAAGAGTGTCTACTTTATATCCACCTATTTTTGCAGCTGAGTTAACCATTTCCAATTTGTCTTTATCAATATCTACCGCTATCACCCTTCCATGCGGACCATTAACTCTGCATGCCTCATATACATACGCCCCAGATCCAGCTCCGAGATCAACAATAGTAGACCCTGGTGTAATATCCAAGCTGTCTACCATTTGTCGCGGTGAGAGAAATGCCATATATGTATATTCTAGCATCTCCAAATCCTATATATGCTAAAGTATACACATGTATATCAAGATACACATATATCCTGACTCAAAAGAGGACACCCTCGAGGTCATAAGTGATGACCTGTACAAAGTCAAAGTCCGCGCTCCTGCGGAGCGCGGACTCGCCAACAGTATTCTCCTCGACCTGCTCCATCAAAAACATACCAATAAGAAAATTAAAATAGTCAGCGGCCACCTCCATCCCCACAAAATAGTGAGTGTAGAATAATCTATGTTTTGAAAAAATCTACCTCACTATCACATCCTTAAAATAATACACATCATCAATATTGCCTATAAAATTTCCTCCTGCATAAGTCCCTATCCTAAACTGCTCGGCATCTGTAGTTGCCAATGGCCCTCCTGTATCATAACTACCTATTCTTTTAGAATCTAAATACACAGTTAACAAGCTAGTATCTACATCATAACTGAACATTAAATTATGCCAATTTTGATCTGTCAGATAAACTGCCGTTAAATAATCTGCCCCGTACAAACCAACCATTAATTGGTCACTCCTAAAACCAACTATCAGTCTCCTCCTGCTTGCATTTACTGTGCCTTTTGTTATGAGCATTCTATCTCCAGCTCCAAACCCTCCAGTCCTCTTGAACCAGAGAGAGAAAGAAAATGAAGAGCCGTCTAATCTGGGAAAGGTGTTATTGACTGTAGTGAGAAAATTAGTGCCATCAAACAAGAGCGACTTTTGAGATGAGCTAGCGTAGGTATTGTCAGAATATGTTACACCAGAACCTGGTATGACAGCATTATTTTGAGCTGTATTGTCGACTGGATTTACTGCGGTGTCTTTTGCCACAAGCCCTGACCCCTCTTCAAATTCCCACTTGGCTAATACTTCGTATTTCTTTAATGTGTTGGTTATGTTTTGACTTACTTTTGTGGCATTAGCTTTATCTAAAGAATTCTTAAACCCAGGAAGTATAATAACTGACAAGACACCTATTATTGCTATTACTACTATTAGCTCAAGCAAAGTAAAGCCTTTGAGATTATTATTATTACGGCTCATTAAGAATATTATAGCTTATAACAAACTCAGCCCTGCGATACTGTCCCCATCGCGGAGCTTCATCACACGTACACCTTGTGTATCGCGACCGAGTGTTGGTATGTCTTTCAAATCAGTCTTGATAACTTGAGATGCCTTTGATATTGCGAGTATCTCCCCCTCCTCATCACTCACTATTCTCGCTACTACCAATTTACCTGTTTTTTCGGTCACCTTTACAGTTTTGATACCGCTACCTGCACGTTTTTGTATTTTGTATTCCTTCATATCTGTCATCTTTCCATATCCGTTCGCTGTTAATATCAGAAGTTTGGCTTTTTTGTCTCCCTTTTCAACAACTTGGGCACTCATTATAATGTCACCTTTGTCGAGCTTCATTGCTGACACACCCCCTGCGGTGCGACCCATCTCACGGACATCAGTATCTGCAAATCTGATCGACTGACCATTTTGTGTTGTGAGTATCACACTGTCTCCCTCTTTTGTGAGCAATGTTGTAACCAACTCGTCTTTTTCTTCTAGTCTGATCGCGATGATACCCGAGCGACGCACGTCTTTAAAGCTCGCTGCTGCTGACTTTTTAGCAACACCATCTTTGGTTATCATCATAATACTAAATGCTGAATAGTCTTTTTCTTTGTCTACCTCGAGAATGCTTGTAACTTTTTCGCCCTCTGTTAACTGGAGAAAATTCATAATGCTTTTGCCACGGGTAGCACGTTTACCTTCTGGTATCTCATACATTTTTATCTGATACGCCTTACCTTTGTCTGTAAAGAAAAGCATGTCAGCATGAGTTGACGCAGTGAGAGAAATAGAAACAAAGTCCTCCTCTTTTGTATCGAGATCAACAACACCTACTCCACCACGTTTCTGAGTACGAAATTCCTCTGGGTCAGTGCGTTTGATATATCCACCCTTTGTATACACGAGCACACACTCCTTGTCAGCGATGAGGTCCTCTGGATTAAAATCTTTTGCTTTGTGTTTAATAACAGTAGTGCGTCTCTCGTCTCCAAAAAGTTTCTTAACTTCAAGTAATTCGTCCTTGATAATCTTTAGCATTTTCTTTTCACTTGCGAGTATCGCGCGCAGCTCCTCGATCAACTCTTGTACAGCCTTTAATTCATCTTCAATCTTTTTTCTCTCAAGTCCAGCTAAGCGTTGTAGCTTCATTTCCAAAATAGCTGTAGCTTGTATAGCTGAGAAGTCGAACTTCTTCATCAGTTGCGCATGAGCATCTGGTGTATCTTTTGATTTCTTTATTGTTTGAATTATTTCATCAATATGGTCCAATGCCTTTTTGAGACCAAGCAATATATGCTCACGCTCCAGAGCGCGACGGAGGTCGAACTCACATCTACGTCTAACTACTTCTTTTCTATGGTCTAGGAATTCTGACAAGGCACCCTTGATAGACAATGTCTGTGGCACACCCTTAACAAGAGCCACCATATTCATATGGAAAGTTGTCTCGAGATCAGTATGACGATACAAATAATTTAAAACTTTCTCTGGTTGAGAATTACTCTTAAGGTCAATAACAACGCGTATATCAGTTGTGGACTCATCACGTATATCTTTGATGCCCTCTATCTTTTTCTCACCAACCAGTTCTCCTATTCTCTCGAGTAAGTTCGCCTTTACAACACGATAAGGAATAGAGGTGATTACAATTTGGAACATACCGTTTTTTGTCTCTACTATTTCCGCCTCACCACGACAAAGCATTCCACCGCGTCCTGTTGCATATGCGTGACGTATATCTGACTCACCAAAAACTAGTCCTCCTGTTGGAAAGTCTGGGCCTTTCATATACACACACAAATCATCAATAGTCGCATCCTTGTTATCAATGAGATGTGACGCAGCGTCTATCACTTCGCCCAGATTATTTGGTGGAATATTGGTCGCCATTCCCACCGCGATACCGAGAGTACCGTTGAGTAGTAGACCTGGCACTGTCGTTGGTAATACTACTGGCTCACGTTTGCTGCCGTCATAATTTGGACGCATGTCTACGGTCTCCTTTTCCATGTCTTGCATCATCTCATTGGCAACCTTACTCATCTTTGCTTCTGTATAACGATATGCCGCTGCACCGTCCCCATCAATAGATCCAAAGTTACCCTGACCGAGCACGAGTGGATATCTAGTTTTAAATTCCTGAGCGAGTTGTACCATGGCATCGTACACAGACGCGTCTCCGTGAGGGTGATATGATCCGAGTACGTCTCCCACCACTGTTGCTGACTTTTTAAATTTAGCACTCGGAGTGAGGCCGTTTTTGTACATACTATATAGTATGCGGCGATGCACAGGCTTGAGACCATCACGAGCATCAGGCAATGCACGGCTAGTAATAACACTCATCGCATAGTCCAAATAGGACTTTTTCATCTCGTCCACAATAGGCGCGCTGATGATACTTTGTTTAGACATTAACTCCTCATGACTTTCGCTTGAGTTTGGGATTTCTTGTTTTTTAGCCATAGCAATTTGTGCATATATTATAGCACATTACAGGTAAAAATGACAGCAATAAACACAGCAAAATGGGACCTAGTTCCCGTTTGTAGAGGTAGCTGTATATGTGTTACTGGTTTGCAAGAAACCCTTTAATTCAGAAAATCTATAACCGATATTTTCCAATATATCAGCTATTTTATATATGCTGTTTTCAGGTGGTATCGCTACGATGTCGCTGTTTGTTTCTGTGTTATTTGAAATATAAGAAGTGTTAGAGTTTTGATCTCTTACATAGACTTTTTTATTAGAAATACTGATATCTGGTGTGGGAGGCGCGATGTCATACAATATATAAAGATAGGCGCCGGTAAAAAAAGCAGTTAGTATTGCGGCAATAAATACAGCATGTATACGTTGTATTTCCTTTTTCTCATTCGCCAGATATTTTATATAGCTCCTGATCCATCTCATACAGATTTATTATATCTCCTCGATTAGTACCACCTCACCCAGCTTATCGGCGATGTCTTTCTTTTTGATTGTTAGTTTGTCTATGGCTTGTACAGCTTCACCTCCCATCTCCTTCATAAATACTGGCAAAGTCTTTTCATTGTGGTCAATAGGGATAACAATCTTTGGCTCGAGACCAGTGGCAATCTTTGCGGCATCATATGGGTTGAGTGATTCGCCGTCACCACCCACTGGCACGAATAGTACATCCACCTCATCTATTATTTCTTTTTGTTCTGGTTTTAGAGGCTCCTGTATTTGTCCGAGATACACAACACGCATGCCGTCAAAATTGAAAACATAACTGTTAGCCATATACTCCTCCCCGTCACGAGTCACACGAGTTGAAAACCCATTCACAAATACTCCAGCTATCTCATACTCTCCAGCACTTTTGATTACAAATGGCTCTTTTGTTCCGTGTGTCACATTGTCTACGCCATTATAATCTGGGTGCAAGAGTGGCAACATCGCCACATCAGCGCCGTATTTGGTCTGTCTTTTTTTAGAGTCTTTTGAAACTGGCCCGAGAGCGAGAGTGATATCGCCAGTAACTAGCTTTACATGCCCCTTGCCGTGATATGTGATTATCATAATGTGAATATTATATCATAAAAAAGAAAGAGGGTGGCTCACGACTCACGTCGTTATACCACCCTCGTACCTCACACTAGTAATCAGATCACCTCCTAACCAAAACGGAAAGAATGTGCAAGGTGTTTAAATATTACGCCCGTTGATAAATATAGTCAAGTGTGGTAGTATATCCCTACGTTATTACTTAATAACCAACTCGTTTTGTTAACCTTGTTCTCGGTGAATTCATTTAGGAATAATCGAAACAAACCTTTACGAGCACGCATTATCTCTTTCCGTTTGCGTGCGGAAAATTTTTATTTTTAAATTATGCAAACTATTGCTGAAAAATTGTTAGAAAATGCAAAAGTACTAAATTACGAAGACGTAGTTGAGGGTACTGTTATTACTATTGATCGTTCTGCTGTTTATATTGACCTAGGACCTATGGGAACAGGTATCATATATGGTAGCGAATACATCAACGCTCGTGAGATCATCAAACGTATCAACGTTGGTGATGTTATCAGCGCAAAAGTTATCCTAACTGAAAACGAGGATGGCTATGTAGAGTTATCATTAAAAGAGGCTAGACAGGCTATTATCTGGAGTGAGGCTGAGGCTGCTATACGCGACAAACGTACACTTGATATCGTTGTAAAAGACGCTAACAAAGGTGGACTGATTGTTGATTGGCAAGGTATCAATGGATTCCTACCCGCTTCACAACTTGATGAAAAGAACTATCCACGTGTAGAAGATGGTGACAAAGACAAGATCATGCTCGCACTCAAGAAATTGATCGGCAAGAGACTTTCTATGAATATCATCTCTGCTCAACCAAAAGAAGGCAAACTTATCTTCAGCCAAAAGGGTGTTGACGGTAATGAGAAAGTTGACCTTGGGGACGTTACTAGCGAGGCATCTACTAACTATGCAGTTGGTGATGAGGTAGAAGGTAACGTTACTGGTGTTGTTGAGTTTGGAATATTTGTTAAGTTAAAAGACGGTGTTGAGGGTCTAGTACACAAATCAGAAATTGATTGGGGACTAGTTGAGGACACACACAATCACGCTAAAGTTGGAGACAGCATCAAAGCTAAAGTTATTGAGGTAAAAGGTGGCAAGATATCATTATCAATGAAATCAATGCGCGAGAACCCTTGGAAAGAAGCTAATGCTAAATACAAAAAAGGTGACGTGGTATCAGGACTTGTTATCAAGTTCAACAAGCACGGAGCCCTAGTATCTATCGAAGAAGGTGTAGCAGGACTAATGCATATATCAGACTTTGGTAGCGAGGAGAAAATGCGTGAGAAAGTATCACTTGGAAAAATGTACAAGTTTGAGATCTCACTATTTGAGCCAGGAGAGCAAAAGATGACATTGGTTTTGAAAGAGACAAAGTAAATCAAAATACAAAAGGCGCCCGCTACGCGGGCGCCTTTTGTATTTTAGTTATACTTCTCCATTGCTTTTGCATAGCCGTCTTTTACTATTGTGTTTATTATTTCGCCTACTTTTGTTTTCAAGTCTTTCAACATGTCTATCTCTGCAGGTTTTAATTTACTCAGAACATAATCTTGCAACAACATATCTGGATTAGTCTTTGCGCCGATACCAATGCGTATACGTATGAATTCCTTTGTGCCGAGCTGATCAATAACACTTTGCACACCATTGTGGCCTCCTGCATTTTTGTCGTAAGATATTTTGACCTGTCCTACTGATATGTCTTTGTCATCGTAAACCACAACTGGCACTACTGCTGATTTTTGTTTCAAATATTTTTTAATAAAATTCCCTGTCTCATTCATAAATGTATCTGGTACAACATACTCTGCATCTATATTTGACCAGTCTAACGCATCACAGACTATGCGCGCAGCATTGTGTCTCGTATTTTTGTAGTCCATTCCGGGATTGCCAAGAGAGAAGATGGTGTATTTCATTGTCTAATAGTATACTGGCAATATTATGCTTTCACAATTCCTCGAGTTACCAGATAACCCGCTCGCAATATTTTTTATTTTTGTAATCGGGCTATTGATTATCAGTTTGATACTGGCAACATGGAGTGACTCTTGGAAAAACGGTCTGCGTTCTATACGACTACTCGACAGCGATGAGGACCCTCGTGAATTTTTGGCTTGGATAGTTGGACTGATCATCGTGGTTCGTGTAGTGCAAGTACTAGTTATACAGCCATTCATAGTTGACGGCTCATCTATGCTCCCTACTTTTTACAATAATAATCTATTAATAGTAGACAAGCTGTCATACAAAATAGGCGAAGCAAAAAGAGGTGATGTGATAGTGTTCCGATTTGAAAAAGAAGGCAGCGACCTGGATGGTAAATACTTTATCAAACGTCTAATAGGACTCCCTGGTGACACGGTGATAGTCGATGGCACGTCCACATCCATAATCACTCCAAATGGGACACTGACTCCAGATGAGTCATTTATAAAATATCAGAAAAAGGATCAGTATATATCAAAACAACTACTCGCTGACGAGTACTTTGTAATGGGCGACAACAGAGATGGCAGCTATGACTCTCGCAGTTGGGGGGCAGTACACAGCAATCAGATAGCTGGCAAGGTGATATTACAAATATTCCCAGTGCTAGATGTAATGCCTGGCAAAATGTCGTATACTAAGGGAAATTAATTAGAGGTAGAGTTTAAATAAAATAAATATGAGTACAGAAAAATCAAACAAAAAAGAACTTCCGACAAAATTAAAAGGTACGCAAGACATACAAGGCGAAACATATTACCAATATCAAGGCATGTTTGAAAAGGCTCAAGAGGTAGCTATGTATTATGGCTTTACCCCTATTGAGACACCAGTACTAGAGAGGCTCGAGGTATTCACTTCTGCTCATGCCGAAGGGACTGACATTATAGACAAAGAGATATACGCATTCTCAGTAAAAGGTAGTGACAAGGTTGCAATGCGCCCCGAATACACAGCTGGAATAATGCGCGCATACATGGAGAATGGTATGCAGAACATGACACAGCCAGTACTACTCTATTCATATGGACCTCTTTTCCGTCATGAGAATCCTCAAAAAGGGAGATTGCGTGAGTTCAGACAATTTGATTTAGAAATAATAGGCACACAAAAAAGTATTGCCGACGCACTGATCATCAGAACACTGTATGACATCTTGGAAGAATTTGGATTCAAAGATTTGACTGTTGATATCAACTCAATGGGAGACAAAGAGACACGCCCACAATATATACGCGAGCTAACCAATTATTACAAGAAACATGTCGCAAACATGTGCGAGGACTGTAAAGAGAGGATCAAGACTAACCCCCTACGCATGCTGGACTGTAAAAGTGAAGAGTGCCAGCCGTACAAAGAAAATGCCCCACAATCCATCTCATTCCTCTCTACTGATGCACGCAAGCATTTCAAAGAGGTATTGCAATATCTCGAGGAGATGAATATCCCCTATCGTATCAACCCTACACTGGTCCGTGGCCTCAGCTATTACAGCCGTACAGTATTCGAAGTAATCAAAACAGAAACAGATGAAAAAGGCAATGAGCGTGAGATAACAATTACTGGAGGTGGGCGTTATGATTATCTAGCAAAAGACATGGGTAGCAAAAAAGACATCCCCGCTGTTGGTACAGCTCTCGGTTTCGACCGTATCATGATGTTCCCTGAATGTGCAAAGGTAATGCCGAGAATAATGAAGCCTGCCAAGGTCTACTTTATACAATTAGGATTCGAAGCTAAATTAAAATCCCTCACCATCATCGAAATACTTCGCAAGGCACACATTCCAATACATCAATCACTATCCAAAGACTCTCTGTCGCAGCAGTTAGCCGTAGCCGAGAAAATGGGTATACCTTATTGTGTTATATTTGGACAAAAGGAGGCCATGGACAGCACAGTGATAGTTCGTAATATGAAGACTCATAGCCAGGATACAGTCAAAATTGAAAAGCTCTGCGAATATCTCAAGGGCTTGAAATAGTTCCCGTCTAGGTGTAGTGTTCATCTCAGTGGCCTAACGGCTTTTGAACAAAACACAGGGAGAAACTAATGGATGATGCAACCAAAGATGTCGCACAAGCACTGGGACAAGCTTTCACCCCAACACACCTAGCCAGGGCTGCAAAGATGATGTTGATGCAGAATGAAGTTCCTGGCCAGCTTTTGTGGCAAGATAACTCAACAAAACAGATATGGCTTGGGGGGTTCGCTGCGTTGGTAATCACTTTATACAACATCAATGACTGGCCGGCTTTGGAAAATAAATGGGTTGAAGTTTTTCAACCCAAAAAAGAGGATGATTTGGTGAAGGATATTCTGGCTACCATGATCGACGAACATCAAAAAGATGCAGCCAAAAAGCTTTATGACTTTTTGTCAAAAACGAACACACTTACGAGGAGGTTCACACTTCTTGAAATTTTGTTCGCAGCGACAAAAATATCGGTAGCCAAGCGGCGAGAGGGGCTCGAATACCTCGACCGATAGCAAATGACTCGGCAAAACGGCAGGAACCCTGATGGGAACCTGCCGCTTTTTTATATTTGGAATAAAAATAATATGGGTGTAGTATTTATTTCAGGCCCTTTGGGGATTTAGACAAAATGTTAAGGAGATGACATATGAATTTTACGCAAGGACAAGTCGTGCTGGTTGTAGGCAAGGTCTTTACCGAACAGCAACTGCGGGGAACAATTGAAACACTCAAGGCGCAAAAGTTTGTTCCAATGTATCTGTTCCAACATGATGAGGGGCAGGATCTGGTAGGAGCCGGGACTGCATTATTCCTATCTATCCGTAACTGCCTTTCTGAACAGACTAAGCAAGATTTGAAAACCTATTGGCTCAAACATTTCCGTACTGGTAACGAGCAAAAGGTCTGGGAAGAAATGGTTTCCACTCTGGTCGAAAAAAGACAGAGATTTGCGATAGATTTTTACCGAAAATGCGTCAATGGAAATCTCAACTATCGTGAACGTACGAAGTTTGCGATTGACGTTCTGACTCAGGCCATACCTATCGCTGCTGCAAAGCGAGAGCAGACATTAGAGTTTGTCGCCTAACAGCAGACGACTCGACAAAACGGCAGGAACCCTGATGGGAACCTGCCGCTTTTTTATACTTGAAAGCTTAGGAATAAAATGGTATTATATGCCCCATGACTATGATTAACGTAAAAGTAGAAAAGAACA
This sequence comes from uncultured Candidatus Saccharibacteria bacterium, assembly GCA_964420875.1. Classification (GTDB taxonomy): domain Bacteria; phylum Patescibacteriota; class Minisyncoccia; order Phycocordibacterales; family UBA5272; genus JAUPVO01. The sequence continues at coordinate 22,784 of CAYQUK010000005.1, read as the reverse complement.
AAACCGAACCAGCGGTTACTTTGCTACGTAGATTTCAAAAGAAAGTGCAGGAGGCTGGAATACTCCCTCGCGTACGCAGTATCAGATACGCAGAGCGTGAGCTGTCTGCCCTAAAGGTAAAAAGAGGTAAATTGAAAAAATTGGCAGCAGGAATCAAATACAACAAATTGAAAAGACTCGGAGTTGTAATGGAGAAAAAGAAACGCTAAGACATGCGCATCTCTCTACCAAATATTGAGATAGTTTCGGAAACAGGCACCATCCCAGATGTGCCTGTTTTGCAAATTAAAAATCACATACTTGGTAAAAAGTTTGAGCTGTCTCTCATTTTCATCGGTCCAACAAAAGCCCTCGCCTTAAACAAAAAATATAGAGACAAGGACTATGTGCCAAACGTTTTGACATTCCCACTATCTGACACGGAGGGAGAAATATACATTTGCAAATCAGTTGCGAGAAAACAATATCATGATTTTGACATGAGTTATGAAAAATACCTCGTGTTATTAGTCGTTCACGGGATATTGCATTTGAAAGGACACGCTCATAGTAGTACAATGGAAGAACTAGAAAATGAGCTCACAGAAAAATTCACAAAATAAAAAAGAATTGTCCATTGAGAACCTGCGTCTCGGTATTGATATAGGGTCATACACATTACGTGCTGCAGTCACATCTCCAGACGGGACATTGCTCGACATTTTTGACGAGGCCTCTACTGGTATGTCTTGTGGGGTTATAACTGATGAGGAGGCATTTAAAGTCTCAGCTAATAACCTGATTAAAAAAATATTAAAAACATATAGGAAAATACCAGGTCAAGTTTTGGTTGGTATTGGTGGTGTAGGTATACGCAGCAGCACAACAACAGTTAGCACTTTTGTATCACGTGCTGATGGGGTCATCAACTTTTTAGATATAGAAAAATTAACATCACTCGCAAAAGAAAAATGCGAGAGCGCTAAAAACAAAACAATATTGCACGCCATCCCAGTTAAAAACTGGGTTGATGGAGTTGAAGTTGTTGGTAGTCCAGAGGATTTGCGTGGCAGTAAAATAGAGAGCAAGATACTGCTAATCACAGATGATGCTAAACAAGAAGAGATAATAATGTCTACATTTGATGATCTGGGTATAGATATAGACATGATAATAGCTGCCCCACTAGCTGACGCATATGTATCACTATCAAAAAGAGAAAAACGTATCGGTGCTGCGAGTATTAATATAGGATCTGACACAACATCAATATGCGTATACGAAAATGGTGTGCCGATGCTCGTGAGTGTTATCAAGGCTGGTGGCGAACAGATAACTAGTGACATAGCATTAGGCCTACGTGTCCCAGTGGATATAGCCGAAGAGATCAAACATGGTAACAACGACACCGAGTACAGCAAACGTAGATACGACGAGATAGTCGAAGCGAGAGTAAGTGATATGGCAATCAAAATAACAGATGAGCTCAATCGTATCATGCGTGCCGAGTTACTTCCTGCTGGAGTTGTATTGCTAGGTGGTACATCACTCCTACCAAAGATAGAACATTATTTTAGATTTGAGTTAAAGCTTCCTATTGGGAATGCAATGCGTAACATAGCGACAACAAATAAATTTTATATTAATGACGTCAGATATGCCCGTGTGTATGGGCTGACTTTCTTTGCTGAGTCCATCTCAGAAACAGGTCTCTACTTTTCAATATTAAAACGTGGGTGGGTAAAAAGTGCTGTGTTTATAAAGAGATTTCTACCATAGAACCCTTTTTTGTCAATTTAGCTACATAACTGTTTCTTTGGTATACTTGCTATTATTACACAAATAAAAAGTATGGCTAAAATTACAGGAACAACAATAGAAACAGCAGCAAATATCAAAGTTATCGGTATAGGAGGATCTGGTAAAAACGCACTCAATCACATGGTTAACTCTAAAATCAAAGGGGTTGAATTCATCGCGATTAACACTGATACTCAGGACCTACACAACTGTCTAGCAGAAAAGAAAATACATATCGGGAAAAATCTAACACGTGGACTCGGTGCTGGTATGGATCCAGAAGTTGGTAAACGTTCTGCAGAAGAGACTCGTGAAGAGATCATGGAAGCAATCAAAGGTGCTGATATGGTGTTCATCGCAGGAGGATGTGGAGGTGGAACATTTACTGGTGCTGCCCCTATTGTTGCGAGTATCTGTAAAAACGAAGGCATACTGACTGTAGCTGTTGCAACAAAGCCATTCTTTTTTGAGGGCGCGCAACGCATGAGACTAGCTGAGAAGGGTCTAGAGGAATTGGAAAAAGAGGTAGACGCCCTCATCACTATTCCAAATGATCGCGTATTGTCAGTAGTAGACAAAAATACAACAGTGACTGAGGCGTTCGCGATGTGTGACGAGATATTGAAACAAGCTGTGGAAGGTATCTCAGAAATCATCAGACTCTCTGGTCGTATGAATCTAGACTTTAACGATATCAGACGTATATTAAAAGACTCTGGTACTGCCCTATTTGGTGTTGGTAAGGGTGTTGGTGAGAATCGTGCTATTGAGGCCGCTACAGCTGCAATATCTAATCCATTACTAGATATTTCTATTAATAATGCTACAGGCCTCCTGTATGTGATATTTGGTTCAGAGGACCTAACACTACTCGAGACAGCCGATGCATCACGTATAGTCACAGAGTCAGTTAGTAATGACGCAAAGATAATTTACGGTATATACAATGACGAGTCTCTAAAGAAAGATGAGATCAAAGTAACTGTTATCGCTACCGGATTCCCAACATCTCGCAAATACTCAGAAGAGAGAGATAGTTTTTATAATCGTGAGGCAACTAAAACAGAGACAAAGCCAGAGACTACTGTTCGCGACACAATACAAAAGAAAGATGTAGACAACAGAATAGAAAACTCTTTGACCGAAACCAACACAACAGAAAAAGAAAACAAGGTTGAAAAGTTCACTGAGGACAAGAAAACTACAAAACCAGTAGCAACAATAGACGAAGAAGAGGATGATGACTGGGGATCTCTCCCACCATTCTTGCAACGCCGTAAGAAATAAAACATAAAAGTGCCGCCCTCCGGGCGGCACTTTTATGATATAATTATCATCATTATGACATATGACCTTATTATCGTTGGTGGTGGGCCAGCAGGAGCCTCAGCGGCAGTATATGCTGCACGTAAGCAACTTCATACCCTGCTCATTTTAAAAGAATGGGGCGGGCAAAGTATAGTCTCTGACGACATACAAAACTGGATAGGTACACCACATATCAGTGGTGCTGACTTGGCTAAAAATCTAAAGAGCCATGTAGCAGAATATGCCGGAGAGTTCCTAACTATAAATGAGGGGCAATATGTATCCTCAGCAACTCGTACAGACGGTATGGTGTCTGTCACTCTCGAAAATGGCGAAGTATTCACCTCATCATCACTACTCATTACTACTGGCTCACAGCGCCGTAAACTAGACGTCCCTGGAGCTGATGTGTTTGAACACAAGGGTCTCACCTATTGTGCCAGCTGCGATGGGCCATTCTTTGGTGACATGAATGTTGTGGTTGTTGGTGGTGGCAATGCAGGATTTGAATCAGCAGCTCAACTGCTCGCATATTGTAAATCAGTCACCCTACTCTCACGCAGTGAGGCACGTGCTGACGCCATAACAATTGAAAAGTTAAAGGCCAATCCAAAATTCACATTAATTGAAAATGTGTCACCAACTGAAATACATGGAGATGGATTTGTGAATGGCCTCAGCTACAAAACATCTACTGGTGAAATAGTAAAGCTAGACGTCTCGGGAGTATTTGTAGAGGTTGGGCAAATACCAGCTACAGCTTGGGCAAAAGACGTTGTAACACTCGACGAAGGTGGGCGTGTAAAGATTGACCCATGGACACAACAAGCAGGACCAGGCATATGGGCCGCAGGAGACTGTACCAACATACTGTATCACCAGAACAACATAGCATCAGGTGATGCTGTACGTGCCATCGAGGATATATACGTACACTTAAAAACAAAATAAATAGACCTGTCAAAAACTCTCCAAAAATATGGAGAGTTTTTGTTATACTAAATATCAAATGCCAAAAGAGTTTTTAACATTGAAACTATGGAAAATCCTTCGCTCTTTTCATCGTGACTTTTATATACAGTTCGCTGTTAACTTTGCCATACAGGCATCCAAAATATTCATAACATTCCTATTTGCCGAGATTATCAATCAGCTGTATATGCGTGATGTGAATATGGTGATACTGATACTATTCATATATCCATTC
>CAYQUK010000005.1:0-18390 GCA_964420875.1 uncultured Candidatus Saccharibacteria bacterium | reverse complement strand
TTCCACTCTCCGATGATGGAGCAGAATACGGTGAATTGGAAACATCGCAGTCTCAACTTTTTAAAATACCACACCCTAACTTGGAGCTACGCCCTCACCCACGGACACAGACGCGAGATGCTGATAATATTTGCCAGATACTTCTCCCTAGTCATTGCCGTGTCACTATTCCTCCGTGGTCGTATCAAATTAGGCTCTATCTATGCCCTATACACTTGGACTGGGGACGTGTTCACCAGTTTGCAAAATGTGGTCACTCATATTGAGAGTATAAGGCGTGACCACGACACCATGGCCTCGTATTTGAAACGTCTCGAGGACTAGATATCTGTTCCCATTTCATTTTCAAAATGGGACCTAGTTCCCGTTTTCAAAGCCTAAAAAATGTGTTATATTATGGGTCATTGGTCCCATCGTCTAATGGTTAGGACAACAGGTTTTCAATCTGTTAACCGGGGTTCGACTCCCCGTGGGATCACACCAACATATGAAATATATAGAGCTCATCAAAAAACACTATGGTTTACTATTAATAACTTTAACAATACTACTTGCTACATCGCTCAATTTTTATTGGACAAAATACAGACCTATGATCGCAACAAAAGATTGCGCTAAAGTTGCACAGGAAAATATAAAAAATATAAGCGGAATAAAAGATATAGACGACTTTACTAAAACTCACAACTTTTTACTAAATAGATGTTTAAGTGTTGGGTACGGTATTAACAAGTAATGAACAAAATCACCCCACTCATCAAGCCCTTACTCGTCACACTCGCCATACTCCTGCTCGGGGTGTGGTTATCGATGTATCTGAAGGATGATGTGATGCAATATGTACTGATGCACCCTGTGGTGGGCGTGATGGCATTTGTAGGGCTCGCGGCGCTGGCGGTGGTGTTCCCATCATTTACAAACATGATGTTCATCCCTATTGGAGTGTCTATGTTTGGACCACTGTATGCCGCGCTGCTGTGCATACTCGGATGGTGGCTGGGGTCGGTGATATCGTTTACAATAGGAAGGTATTATAATGAGTATCTACTCGAGAGGTTCCCATCTTTTAAAAACTATCTATATATAGACAAATTGGTGGGTGATAAAAATATGTTTTGGAAACTGATACTGCTACGCATGACTATACCAGTGGACGTGTTGTCATATGCCCTCGCGCTGTTTTCAAAACGTGTATCGTACAAGATGAATGCAGTAACTACACTGATCGGTATCACGCCATTTGCATTCATATTCGCATATGCTGGCGAGATGATATATAAAAATGTGATATGGGTCACCAGCACTCTAGCTGTGGTGTTCGTGGCATATCTACTTATAACACTGAGAAAGAAAAAGTAGTCTATCTCTTTAGCCACTCCTCCTCCTGGCGGACGAGAGTGGTAGTCGGATCAATATGATCAGCGAGCAACATCTTCACAGCACGCTCGAGACGCATACCCTGGGATCCCTTTACATACACCACATCTCCCTCTTTTAAAATATTTAAAACTTCGCGTGCTGCATCGCGAGCGGTGTCGCATTGCACTACGTCTCCATCACGCATACCATTGTCCAGCGCACCCTCGGCTACTGCGCGAGCTCTGTTACCCACAGTGAACAACATATGAGCATGTTGTTGTGCGTATTTACCTACTTTCAAATGTGCCTCGCGAGTATATTCACCCAGCTCGAGCATGTCACCCACTATGGCTATCTTGCGCCCCTTCACAGCTAGTGTGCCCAATGTCTTTATACCGTGCTCTGTGGCGAGCGGTGAGGCGTTATATGTGTCGTCTATGATAATTGATCCTGATTTACCAGGTAACACTCTCATGCGTCCTCCAGCTCGATGCATATCTGTTATGTGTTTTGAGGCATCGAGTAGGTCTACCTTTAAATGGCGAGCGACAACAACGGCTGGCAACGCACAAAGTATAGGACTCTCGCCGAGTACGTCTTTGCAGACAATATCAAGTTTTGATCCCTCACCGTACTGCACCACTGCGGACACTTGTGCTGGATTCAAAGTGTTCACTATTTGTCTCGCTACATAGTCTCCAGCATGTATGCCAAATGAGATCTTGTTCCCATTTACACCCTCGGCTATATCCACACTGTCTTTACAGTCAGCATTGTATACAAATAGACCACCTTTTTTAATAGCGTCTACTAGATACTTTTTCTCTCTTATCAACTCCTCCCTATTTGCAAAGTTCTCAACATGCACAGGTATCTCTGAGAACGGAGTCAGTACTGTGATATCAGTTTTGAGCCACTTTGTAACAGACTCTATATCACCTTTGCGATCAGCACCTATTTCCAACACTAGGTATTTTGGATAAGACTTTGCAAAATAAACAGCAATACCACGATAAATAACATACACCCATTTAAATACACTCCCCCAACCACTTTTCTCACCTATAATTGTGAGAGGCAATCCGAACTCACTGTTCTGACTTTTCTCTGTGCCGCGCACTGACAAGTCAGATAGTGCCGCAGCAATGCTGTCTTTGGTTGAAGTTTTGCCGAGATTGCCAGTGACGCCAATTATAAATGGTTTGTGTTTCCTTATAATAAGCTTGGCCTCCCAAGTGATGATAGTAACTATGATGTATTTAATGAGCTCCTTCATGAATATATTCAGTGTATCTTAACTTCGTAAATGTGCGTACTCTTTACAGTCACATTTCTTTAATTTCTTTCCACTTCCACAAGGGCACGGGTCATTGCGTCCTAGGTCTCCGACTTCATTTTTAGTCTTTACCACTTCTTGCATACGCATTTGCATTACTACACCATCAATATGTTCGATAAATGCAGACAGATCACTTTTAACACGACCGTCCAAATGTTTGTACATTGCTAAACCTTCACGTTTGTATTCTACCAATGGGTCACGTTGTCCATATGCACGCAGGTTAACTGTCTGACGCAAGTTCTCCATATGCTCAAGATGGTCCATCCATACTACGTCATAAATTTGTAACAACACCGCACGGACAAGAGATAGGAACTCTCCTGGATACTTGATACGTTTATCGCTAATCATTGCAGCAACCTTTTCATCTTTTGATATCTCTGCCAATACTGACTCAATGTATTCTGTATCATTCTCTAATACTTTGCGGCGTCTCTGATACACACTGGTACGCTGTTGATTGAGAACATCATCGTATTGCAATGTATGTTTACGAGTATCAAAGTGGAAACCTTCTATCTTCTCCTGTGCAGTCTCTAGAGCGCGAGATACCATTTTATTTGATATTGCCTCATCCTCTGGGATACCGAATTTACCCATCATAGTCTTTATCCTGTCTGATCCAAACACACGCATCAGGTCATCCTCTAGTGACACATAAAACTGTGTCTCACCCAGATCCCCCTGGCGTCCTGAACGTCCGCGCAGCTGATTATCGATACGGCGTGCCTCGTGTCTCTCTGTACCTATTACAAACAGACCTCCCATGTCACGCACATCCTCATACTCAGCCTGTGTCGCATGTGTTCCTCCTAATTTGATATCCACTCCACGACCGGCCATGTTCGTAGCGATAGTAACAGCCCCACGTTTACCCGCGTCAGCGATGATCTCACCCTCACGTTCGTGATTCTTTGCATTAAGTACTGCATGAGACACACCTTCACGCTCTAGGTATTTTGATAAGGTCTCATTGTTCTCAATAGATATAGTACCGATGAGAACTGGCTGTCCCTTTTCATTCAGCTCCTTTACCTTTTTAGCCAAAGCTTTGTATTTACCTTTCTCAGACTGATATATCAAGTCTCCGTGATCAACACGCTTGATAGCATTATGTGTTGGTACCGTGGTAACGATTAGACCGTATACCTTGAAAAACTCCTCAGAGTTTGTCTTTGCTGTACCAGTCATACCTGATAATTTTGTATAGAATCTAAAATAATTTTGGAAAGTAATAGATGCTACAGTACGTGACTCTTTTTGTACCTCTACACCTTCTTTTGCCTCTACAGCTTGATGCAGGCCATCTGACCAACGACGTCCTGGTTGCATACGACCAGTGAACTCATCAACAATAATAACCTCGTTATCCTTTACCACATACTCCTTTTCCCTAACATACAATGCTTTTGCTTTTACGGCTGTCTCTAAATGATGTACCAGCTTCATATTCTCAGCTGTATAAAGTGATGGAACTTTTAATTTTGATTCTGCTTTTGCTATACCAGAGTCTGTCATAGCGATAGCGCGCTGTTTCTCGTCTACTGTATAGTCGACGTCTTTTACCATGTTTTCTGCTAGCTGAGCGAACACACGATACAGATCCTCACTATCACGCGCAGCATTAGAAATGATTAGTGGTGTACGAGACTCATCAATCAATATTGAGTCCACCTCGTCTACTATTGCAAAGTAATGTCCACGTTGTGATGTCTCCTCGATGCTGTATACCAAGTTGTCACGCAAATAGTCGAAACCGAATTCATTGTTTGTTCCGTATGTTACATCCGCAGCATAGGCCTCGCGTCTGTTGCAGGCAACTAGATAATCATATTCAACTTTGTATGCACCTGCTTCATCACGAACTCTATCCTCCTCCTTATTCATCACCTCTGTGTATAGATAGCTCTTCTCGTGATTAATAATACCTACAGATATTCCTAGAGCAGCATATATTTGCCCCATCCATACTGCGTCACGACGAGATAGATAGTCATTCACTGTTACCACATGCACACCTTTTCCAACCAATGCATTTGCATATGCTGGCAATGTTGCAACGAGTGTTTTACCCTCTCCAGTTCTCATCTCCGCTATATGCCCCTTGTGTATCAACATTCCTCCGATTAGCTGCACACGATAATGCATCATACCTAGTGTACGTCTCGCTGCCTCACGACAAAGAGCAAATGCAATGTGTATATTTGCATCCAGTTCCTTTGCTGGATCCGCTGCTGCGCGTACCTGATCGCGAAGTGATAGTGATTTTTGTTTTAGATCTGCGTCAGAGAGAGTCTTTAGCTCCTCCTCCAAATCCAAAGTCTTTTTAACTGTCGGCTCAAGCTTCTTTATAAAACGTGCGTCTTCTCCAGGGAATATTTTAGAAATTAATGACATCGCCATATTATAGCACAAAACCTATGTTGATAAAAGCTTAAAACTTCATAATTTATATACAGTTTTTGTATATAATATATAGTAATGCTGAGTATTTTTAATAAAATAACAAAGAGAATACTCGACACCTTATTCCCCAAACAATGCCTATTTTGTGGGGCCGGCAATGTGTTGCTTTGCAAAAACTGTGAGGCCGTACTAAAGATTAATAACTCATCACTCCCTGACTGGATAGAGACTAGATACTCTTATAAAGACGACCGCATCAGGAAAATAATATTTAAAATAAAATACAATCACACTCCAGAGTTAGGATATGAGATGGGACAATATGTGTCACCACATATAAATACTTATGACTCAATATTAATACCTATTCCAATATCAAAAGAGAGGCTCGGCAAAAGAGGATACAATCAGGCCCTATACATAGCAAAAGGGATATCAAATACAAACACAGTAGACGCGCTCGAGAGAATAAAAGATACTCAGAAGCTTTTTAAAACCAAACACAGAGATGAGAGAGCAGAAGAAATAAAGAATTCTTTCATGGTTAAGGAAAAATATAAAGAATTTGTCAAAAACAAAAATATAATAATAGTAGATGACGTTACAACTACTGGCGCCACATTATATGAGGCTAGAAATGTATTGTTACAATCTGGAGCTGCGTCAGTGCGAGCATTTACCCTTGCACACTAGTTCATTTTTTGTTTTATATCCTCGAGATCTTGATGCATATGCTGCAGCTCAACCTTTTCTAATTTGATCTCATCTTCTGTTTTCTCGCTCAACTTTTTCTCATGCTTTACACCAGTAATTATTATACTGTCTCCTATGAATACTGATACAAACAACCCTGTCACGAGCAATATCAAGACACCCATGAGCACTGATCCCACATCTGAAAACAGCACTGACCCAATAATGGTGTTGTGTTGCAACCAATCAGCCGTATGCCATATACCTCTCCAAACCAAAACTATACCTATACTACCAAAAAAAGAATATATTACTGGATAGCGTGACAGTCCTCCACGAACACCATCTTCTAACTTATCAAAAAAATTGACTATACTATTTATCTCTTTCATATTTATTTTGCTATGCCAGATGACAACACCCCTATTTGCATACTACGCAATATTAGATTTGGCTTTTCATCTTGTCCATGTTTTTTCATAAATACAGATGTACCATCATTACCACACACACGAGTGATAGCCTTTACACCCCCCGGATGAACAGAGACGAACTTTGTAATGTCATACACATTGCCGTTAATCGTTGTATAGCAACTAGACTCTGTAGCGTTGGCCTGCACATCAGCCAAGGTAAATGTCTTTGTGGTTGACTGCTCGGCCACTATTGGCAATACAGCGGCGTCACCTTCTGGCAATATATACAAAGCCGCGACAGCGGTAAATATCCAAAAGAAGACAGAAACAAAACCAGAAATAAACAATTTTGCTTTTTCAGACTTTGTCGTATCTTTAAATTTTTTCTGTGTAGAGATTTTTATCAGTCTTCCTATTACAAAAGCATTGATAACGAGAGCGAGGACGCTGGACATCTTTACATAAAAAGGTGCCGAGTTTAAAAGTGTGTCAACATTTTGCGAAAACAATGCCGCACCGGACGCAATCATGAGCAACAGCCCAATCCATGCTTGTTTGTGTAAACTTTTTACTTTGTTTTCATCCAAAGTATCAACCTTACCCATTATCCATTTTGATCCGAATATATCAGATCTGACAATAGTAATAAAACAAAAAGCTAGCGCTAGTAAATGTATAGGCAATAGTATTTCTTCCATATTTTTAGTATATAACGTAAAACACCTATTTCAAATAGTAATATATGTCTTTTTTAAGGTGTTGCATATTCCTGCAGGAGTATTACACTTTAAGGTATATGGAAAATACAGAAAACCATGAGCACAATGCTCACCATGACGCACAACAGCATGCGCGCCATACAGTTAACAAATTAGAAGCTTGGATGGCGGACATCTTTAAAAATGCCCCACACTTACCAGAGGGTGGTAGGAAATGGATAGTAGATGTAGCTCCATATATTTCATTAATATTTGGTATCTTGGGGGTTATAGCTCTTGTCACCGCCGGAGGAGCTAGCTTGATTGCGTTAGTATTAACATTTGGTGCTAGTATCGGACTAACATTACACATACTTATCAGTCTGGTGTCTGCGATACTTTTACTAATGGCATACAAAGGTTTGAAATCTAGAAGTAAATCTGGATGGAACTTTGCATTCTGGAGCGAGCTTGTCTCTGTGCTTGGTGTATTGGTTGGTATTGTTACTATGTACGGCATGAATATCGGTGGACTCATCGGATGCCTCATCGGTTTCTATATATTGTTTGAGGTTCGCGAGTATTATAAATAAATCAAATATAAAAGGAGCCCGCTTCGCGGGCGCCTTTTATATTACAGATTCTCAACTCTTTCTATTTCTCTTATAGATTTGTTCCTATGTATCAACTCGTCGTTACGCACTGACAAGAAAAATTCATATTGACTGACAGGATTCCTGCCATACCATCTTAAAAAGTCGCTATCAATAGTTCTCTTTTTCAAATTCTCACCATCTATCTTTAAAAATCTATCATATGACTCAAATGCATGCTGCTCAAAAAGATAATTCAGCTGATAAGAATATCTCGGTCTGATCATGTAGAGTACATATGACATCCAGAAATAGAAAAATGCGAACAACATCGGTATCAATGTGTGCACTATAAAATTCCCATAATAATGCTGCTTCCTCGCTAATTGTGATATCACAATAACATGCATAGTCTCATTCTCGGCTGACAACCTAGAAAATTCTGCTATCTTTGACAGCTCCATAGCCTTTCTCTCATTAGCATAGAACATGGTCTGTAATGTGAACATCGCGGAGTCCCATGAATGATATGGCACGCGAGCAATAACCTCCACTGCTCTAAATTTCAAATACGATGGCTCATAACCATATACCAGATTCCCAGCCGTCACCATGAACCAGCCCAATATTTTTGGCAATATTGCCACCTTATAATTGTCACCTTCATTTTTATAATCAGCGAGCACTCGCTCATCATTTAGCTGATGCACCAGCATTTCAAATTCCTCATTTTCTTTTCTAGTTTCCATACTTTTAGTATATTCCCGAGACAAAAAATATACAAATCAAAAACGGCACCGTGGTGCCGTTTAGTCAGTTGTTGTTTTTATTTTCTCAATATCAGGGAGTAAATGAATGCGACATCCATGACGTCGTTGTAATCTGTCTGCGCCCTTGCCCACCCGACGGAACCGAACGGATGCCTCGACACCAACACAGTATCATCTGTAGATACCCGCACCTCGTCAGCGACCCCTGTTCTGTCATTATCGATGATCAAAATCTTAAACCCTGAACCAGTAATCTCTACAAAAAATTGCTCCTTCTTGTTAAAGATTATTTCTACACTGGTGGCCCTGTCACCAGGGATCCCCATTACCAGATACTCTTTATCTTCTGTAGTTTTTGTATCTGCGGCACAGATATTGAGCCTCATACAGGCCATCACGGACTTGATGATGTCTTTGGATACAGGCTGAACACCTAGCTGTATTGCTAGTTCGAGCTTCACTGACTCAGCACAACTGATGCACATCGCCAATAAACTAAGAAAAGCTACCAGAATCTTTCTGAACATGTCTATCCCCTTCAAAAAAACGATGCAGCCCTAACTATATTCCTAATTTCAAAAAAAGTAAAACCTATCTCAAAGTCCAGCCACCGTCTACCACTATCACTTGCCCTGTTATATAGTCAGCCTTGTCGCTAGCTAGGAACACTACTGCGTTGGCTATGTCTTCTGACTTGCCCATTCTTTTCCAAGGTATAGCAGATATTGTGTTGGTCTTCATATCGTCACTCATGTCTCCAGTTGCGCCAGGAGTCTCTATTGCTCCGGGGGCTACGACATTTACATTTATTTTCTTTGCGGCGAGCTCTAGGGCCATGGCACGCACCATACCGTTAACACCACCTTTTGACGCACAATAGTGAGTCAGCCCTTCGAACCCAACCAGTGAAGCGATAGATGACACGTCAACTATTTTCCCTCCCTCTTTCATTACTTTTGCTGCGGCCTGAGAACACAGGAACACACTTTTGAGATTCACATCTATCACTTTGTCCCAATCATTCTCTGTCAGATCCATGAATGGCTTGAATGGAAATATTCCTGCATTATTAACAAGTATATCCACCCCTCCAAACTCGGCAACTGTTTTCATAAAAAGATTGTCTATTTCTTCTTTTTTAGAAACATCACAAGCTATACCTACAACAACGGCCCCGGAAGCAGAAATTTCTGCCGCCGCCTTGTCACATGACTCCTGATCCAGGTCACTTACCACAACCTTACACCCCTCATTTGCCAGAGCGAGAGCTATACCATAACCTATACCCTGTTTTGCCCCGGTAACAATTGCAATTTTATCTTTCATATAATCCAGTATATCAAAAGTTTTTTCGAGAGACTTGTCTATTCTGCACTTTTTGCCATATGTCTCTTTACAATATTCCACTCGCGCCAAATCAAATACATAACAACTAGGTCAAACAGAGTCACAAATATTATTCCGAGATGTAGTGTTTTGACCAGCTCAAAAACTTGGAACAGCACCAGTACTCCGATGACAACCAATGACCATGGATAGGCCCACAATTTATTTTTCAGCAGCCCGATTATCAGCCCAAGCTTTATTCCTCCACGCCCTATCAGATACACCCCTATCAATACAGTGCCCATACTAGCGAGCGCCTCTGCATTTGATATTATCTCAGCCGCCAAGAACCCATCTCTGTTACCAGCAAAAACATTTTCAACTATATAGTTAGCCAGCCACATGATGACTGATACAGGTATGAACATTACGAGTGTGCCCACTATCACCTCCGTAATAGATATTGCACCTTTTATGAGGATACTCCATTTAAATAGCTGATATATTTGCTTTTCCTCTTGCTTAGTTTCCATATTGTAATCTTAACATAAACGGAATAGACTGTAATTATGTTGAAACAATACTGGGAATATATCAATGACAACCCTAAAAATCTTTGGTTCAAAAGAAAGCTTTACGGCTGGGGCTGGGTACCAGTCTCCTGGCAAGGCAGACTGACAATACTCGCCTTTGTCACTTTTCAAATCTGGAACTTTTTCAGACTGGATGTTGTGTCACATTCAAACAGTGACACCTTGCGACCATTTTTAATACAAACACTTTTTGCTACTATCATACTCATTGCAATATGCTATTGGAAAGGCGAGACCCCTGCTTGGCAATGGGGCAATAAAAAATAATGGCTACCAGCAGCTCCACAATAGAATACATCACGGACCAACTCGTCTCAGTCCCAGGTATATCAACTAGAAAAATGTTTGGTGAGTATGCGCTCTATTGCGGTAAAAAAGTCGTCGCCCTCATTTGCGATGACACGCTATTTGTAAAGATAACACCTGAGGGCAAGGAGTTCGTAGATGACAAGTACAAAGAGGGCGCGCCCTACCCTGGCGCCAAGCCTTGGATGCTTATCGATGCCGACCTCCTCGAGGACCGCGACTGGATATCTGCGTTGATAAAAATAACTGAGGTGAACTTGGAGGAGCCGAAGCCTAAAAAGAAAAAGTAATATGAAATACCTAGCCCTACTACGTGGCATCAATGTTGGAGGCAACAACAAAGTTGAAATGAGTAAACTCAAAAAAGTTTTCGAGTCTCTCGGCTATACAGATGTCGCCACCTATATCAACTCTGGCAATGTAATATTCACTTCAAATAGTGACAACTTTTCATCTGTTGAGCCTGCATTAGAAAAAGCTTTTGGCTTCAAAATCAAAACCATATTCCATGATGCTAAAAACATACAGATGATCTGTAAAAAGGTTCCTAACGAGTGGGTTAACAATGCTACACAGAAAACTGATGTGATATTTTTGTGGGATGAATATGACAACAAGAACTCGCTCAAGCTTATCAAGACTACTCCAAATGTCGACACCCTACTCTATGTCCCTGGCGCAATAGTTTGGAATCTCAATCGCGAACACATCAAACAAAGTAGTATGCACAAATTCATCGGCACAGATATATATAAAAACATGACCGCGAGGAATATAAATACTGTGAGGAAGTTAGGGCTACTGTTGAGCTAGGTTCAACACCTTATTTACAAACTCACCTTTCCCTCTGTTATAAGATTCGCTCAGTGACAAGTCTGCAAATTCTAACTCTGAAGTATTTTTAATATTCTCAAGTTTTAAATTATTATATTCTGCCACAAGCTCTGGATGTTTAGCTAAATAGTCCCTAAATATTATCTGTCTGTCCCAAAAAGAAAATCCTAATGTCGTTATAGATAAATGATATTCCACTGGATCACACTTTCTAAAAAATATTCTCTCTGGTGATGACAACTCTGGCTTGTACGCATATCCCAATGCTATTACTTTTTCTACAAAAATATTCGCGTCACCGATGTCATCAACGAGGACAGCAATATCGATTACCGGCTTTGCTATTGACCCCACTATAGCAGTACTACCAATGTGTTGTATATCTAAAACCAAATCACCCAAAACATTTCTAATTTCCTTTTCTTCATTTAAATATTTATTTTTCCAAGATTCTTGATATTCTTTTACAAACTGACTATACATACTTTATTTATTTTAAACCGACAACCTTAAAGGATGCAGAGACAAACGACACAAGTTCTTTGTTGAAAAATATTCCAGCTAAAGTACTAATAGCAGCGATACACCACCATGCAATCTGAAGGAGCTTAACAAATGTTCCTTCTGACTTAAACCCAAGATAGGAAAGTAAATTTTTTGGTAAGAAAATAACAAATTCAAGCCAAAAAATGGGGTTAAAAGAATTTAACATTCTACTCTTAAAAACGCCCTGTGCTTCGATTAAGTACTGACCAACTACGCCACAGACATCAACTCTGAGCATTGCTAAATTTTTAAAAACTGAAATACTCCCTGTCTGTATTTGTCCATATCCTATAGGTTCTACGTGTGGCAAAAAACAATCTTCCACATTTGCCTTAGTGAGCAAATCTACAATAGACTGTCTATTTCTAGTTATATACCAATCTCTGTGGTTATCTAAATAATGTCTGTATTTTTTAACATAGATACCAGACCACATGAAATAATATAAATTATACCCGAAGCGTAATATGAGTAAACAAATTAATACAAGAAAAAAATAAAACATATACTTATTTAATAATAAAGTTTTCTACCACAGAAATATTTTTATTCATTGTGTTTTAATTATACAACATTCACAAAAACAAATTGCATAATTTACAATCTAAATACAAAAAGTCAATGGCGGAGACGGTGGGATTCGAACCCACGGTCCGGTAAAGGACGCCTCGTTAGCAGTGAGGTGCTTTCGACCACTCAGCCACGTCTCCGAATTTCAAGATTATAACATATATTTGTTATACTGATAACACCATATATTGCATATTATGGTGCTAATTAGAAAACTAAACATATGAAAGAATTTATACATTTTATTCGTGAAAAAGGAGTGCTCGGTCTCGCTGTTGGTATTATCATGGGTGGTGCTGTTACAAAGTTCGTATCGAGCATCGTAGACAACTTGCTCAGCCCTATTATTGGAGTTATAACTGGTGCTGCTGGCAATCTGAACGAGATGATGTACACAGTACCGATGACAACTATCACATTCAAATACGGAGCATTCATCTCCAGCCTCATCGATTTTTGTGCCGTGCTCGCTGTTGTGTATTTTGTTTTTGTAAAGTCACCACTAAACAAAATAGACAAAAAGGCGGAATAAATATTTTAAAAAGTTTTGCAAAGAAAAAAGGCGCGGGTTCCGCGCCTTTTGTTGATCTGTTGCTGTTATCCTCGCTAGATTTAGCGTACTGTATCAGCCAGGTTTTTTGGGTCGTAAATCCGACCGTTCGACGGATCGCAGAACACCTGCTGCTGCGTTGCCCGGTAAATCACGTTTGATGAGAAAGCTCCCGTTCGCGAAAAGTTATACACACTTATCAGGTTGCCCTGGGGAGTACAGTGTAACGTATAAACATTACGGAACTGTTCTGTTTCTTTATACGTTACAACAGCGCTTTGGGCTTCTTTCGGTGTCCAGACCTTCCCGTAGCCATAGCGACCATTATTGCGCTGGATGTCGTAAGCTTCACCTGTGTACTGCGCGTAAGAAACTTGCGCGCAAACTACCACCAGGAAAAATATGATGACTTTTGTAATGAACGAATTCATGTCATACCCCTTTCATAAATATAGCGCGGAGTGCGCTTAAGATTTGACATATTTATTATACTATTGTCTTGTATACTTGTCAATATGTCAAAAGTAAGTTATAATATAAGACTATTTTTGGTTAAACCATCAACTATTTATCACAAACCAGCATGGCAGTAGAAAAAGCAATACCAATACACGGCGAAATACTAATCAGATTTGATGAGGTAACTTTTGGATATGACGAAACAAAACCACTAATCGAGGAGGCGAGTTTTGTATTGCGTCGTGGTGCCAAGCTGACACTGATGGGACCAAATGGTGCCGGCAAGTCGACAATATTTAAAATGATCACAGGCGTTCTAAAGCCTCTCGAGGGTCGTGTGATAAGTGAAGGAAAAGTGACTACTGCTATCGCAGAACAATACATCCCTCATGAAGAATGGGATATGCAATGTTTGGACTATTTGCAAAAAGCATTTGAAGAGAAAGTATATGACATCGAGCCTCGCGCTAAAAAAATATTTGAAAAGTTAAATTGGAATATCCCTCTTGAAAAGAAAATCAAAGACCTCTCTGGCGGACAAAAGGGACGCCTACTGATTGCAAAGTCACTGATCGCAAACCCTGACATAGTACTGATGGACGAGCCGACTAACAATCTGGACAAGCAAGGTGTAAAAGACCTGACTGACTATATGGCAACCTATGAAGGTACCGCACTTGTGATCTCACATGATGAAAAGTTCCTCAATGACTTTACCCATGGGATCATTTATGTGAACACACAGTTTAAGAAAATCGAGCAGTATGTCGGTAACTATTACAAAGCCCTCGAGGAGATAGAGCGCAAAAAAGCAGCCGAGGCCAAAGCTAATGCACAGCTAGCAAAAGAGATACAGGACAACAAAGATAAAGTGAACTATTTTGCATTGAAAGGAGGAAAGATGAGAAAGCTAGCAAGCAAGCTCCGTGATGAGATAGAGGAGATGGAGGAAAGTAAAGTAGACGAGAGAAAAGATGACAAAGTCATCAGAAAATTTAATATTAAAAATGGCAATGAGTTATCTGGTAACATTATCGAGATACGCAGTATCGAGTTGATGGACAAGGGCGAACGTGTCACATTCCCGGTTGAGATAGACCTACGCAAAGGTGACAAGCTACAAATAGTTGGCCCAAATGGTATCGGCAAGACTACATTTTTCAACCTAATTGGTAAACCAGGATCAAAAGGTATCACCATCAAGGATGATGTGACTGTCGGTTATTATCGCCAAGACTTTTCAACGCTTGATTTTAACAAGCCAGCATACGAAGAGTTATCAAAGATATTTAAACGTCTCGATGACCATCACCTACGTGCTACTGCTTCAGGATTCCTAATTGGTGGTAAAGAGTTATCAACAAAAGTTGGTGCATTATCTGAAGGTCAAAAGGCGTTACTGATGTGGGCATACATTACCCTACTCGAGCCAGGTGTACTAGTTGTCGATGAGCCGACAAATCACGTGAACTTTTTACACATACCTGTTATCGCAGAGGCATTGAAAAACTATCAAGGTGTACTCGTTCTCGTATCACACGTTAATGACTTTGTCCGCCAAGTTGGTATCAACAAAACTTTAGATCTAGGAAAACTGGTAGATAAAAAGTAATTTTAAAAAAAGTAACGGTGGAGATGTAAGATAAAGAAAATATATAGCCCACTTAACAAAAAGAAAAAGTTAAAAAAGAATAGTATTTTTTCAATGAAACCAAACTCTACCCTTTGATCTAAAGTGTCAAACTTTTCTTTATTGTAGTATCTATATATTCCGGAAAAAGATTTATAAAAGTAAAAAACTCCTCCAAAAATAAATATTAAACTGATAAGAAAAGAGAAACCTTCTCCGACCAAGAATCCAATACCCCAACCCAAAACATTATGTACTACTAAAAATAAAGAAGACTTAATTATGTTAGATAAAATCGATTTCATTATGTAAAGTCTACTCTATACCGCTACTTTTGTACACGCAGGAAATATTCGTGATTGCCATCACTGCCCTGTATTGGTGAGTCACAAGTACCCATTATTTTGAATTTACAGTCTTTAAATTCTGACACAACCTCAGCTAATGCCTCCTCGCGCAGCGACTCTTCGCGTACTATGCCTTTTTTTGTATTACCCTTACCGACTTCAAATTGAGGCTTTATCAAAATTATTCCAACACCATTAAACTTCAAAAGTTTATAAAAGCTTTTAGCTAGCATCCTGACTGAGATGAATGACACGTCACACACCAAAACATCAAAAGCAGTTTCAACTGTGCCCTTTTTTGTATACTCGCGTATATCGGTGTCCTCATAAAGACTTATCTTGTCTTTATTTTTTTCTAGCAACCCCTGATCAAATTGACCGCTACCCACATCTACCGCTGTCACATGCTCTGCGCCATTTTGTAACAGACAATCTGTAAATCCTCCTGTAGATGAGCCGACATCTAAACAGACCAGACCGTCTACTTTCAAATTAAAATATTTTAATGCCCCCTCTAATTTGTATCCACCTCTGCCAACATATTTTTGTTTTTCTGTTACGACTATCTCATCATCAGCAGAAATCTTTTTATTTGGAACATTACAAATCACTCCATTTACAAGGACTTTGTTTTCTAATATTAGTGCTTTTGCTGTTGTTCTAGATTTTACCAGACCTCTCTTTGATAACTCGACATCCAGTCTCTCTCCTACTCTGTCATTGTCCATTTGTTTTTCTCTAGGGCTGCTTTTGCGGCATTAGTCTCAGCCTCCTGTTTACTCTTTCCTTCTCCATCTGCGACTTTATCATTACCAAAATATACACCTACTACAAATAGCTTGTCATGGTCCGGTCCTGTCTCTGATATCACACGATAATTAGGAGTAACTTTAAATTTCTCTTGAGCCTTTTCTTGAACATAGCTCTTCGCATCTTTGAATAGCCCTCCGCGAACTATGTTATCAGTACCAATGAGCAATGTCTTTGTGACCCACGTTACGCATGCGTCATATCCGAGATCTAGATACAAAGCCCCAAGAAATGCCTCATATGTGTCAGCGAGTATAGACGCACGTGCCTTGCCGGTATCTTTTTGTTCACCTTTTGAAAGCTTGAGCAAATCGTTAAAGCCAAGTCCAAATGCACAGTCTCCTATTGATACAGTGTTCACGAGCGCAGAGCGATATGCAGTCAGGTCTCCCTCTGAATGATCTGGATACTTTGCATACAGGGCATCAGTCACTATCAATTCCAATACCGAGTCACCGAGGAACTCGAGTCTCTCATTATGTCCCAATGAAAACTTTGGATTTTCATTTATAAAGCTACGATGAACAAAAGCTTGTTCATACAGCTCAAGATTTTTCGGGACTATATTATTCTGTTTTAGTATATCTTCTAAACTATTCATTTTTGATTATTTCTAATGCGCGCAATATTGTCGGTCTCATGTCTTCGTAAACTGGCAATATACTGACCTCATCCATGCGCCACCACTTTGCCTCGTCGAGCCCCTTGCTGTCCTCTACCTTTGGTGCCTCATGAGCAGTACGAGCGAGATAGTACTCCACCTGTTTACGGACCTTACCCTTTTCAGGATGATGAGCCACATATGCATTCTCACCTATTTTTTCAATTATCTTTGCGTCCAATATTCCAAATTCTTTTTTGACCACTCTCGCTACTGCAGCCTCTACACTTTCGCCTTCGGCTTTGTGTGATTTACACAATGTCCAATGTCCAAATATATCATGCACCATACCTACATATTTCTTGTCGCCATATGTACTGGTTACTATTACGCCGATCAGCTCCTCGATTTGTATTGGCTTTGCAGATACATCACCCTTTCCTGGCTCGCCCATCTCTTTGTATACAGCGCCGAGCACTCCATTAACAAACCTGCCACTAGACTCGCCTCCATACTCCTTTGCAATTTCAATGGCCTCATCGATAGCAACTTTTGGTGGAACATGTTCTCTGTCACCAAAAAGTAACTCACACAGTCCCACGCGCAATACATTCCTGTCTACTATATTTATCTTGTCCATTGGCCACTCTGGAGCTGCTTTTTGTATTATCTCGTCGAGAGTAGTTAAACGTGACAATGTCTCAGCGAGTATCTTTTCTGTAAAATCAGACTCTTTCAAGCTACCACCAAATTCCACAATATTACGAGCGACTATTTTCTTTGACTCCTCTGTTGAAATGTTGAGAGAGTCTGTAATATCAAGCTCATACATTGTCTGCATTGCTATTACTCTTGAGATGTGTCTTGCGCTCATAATATTTTGTTTAAAAAGTACAGGGGTTTGTTTTAGCTTATTCAGCCTTCTTTACAGTTAAAACTGGTTTACCTTTATAATATCCACAAGCGTCACAAACACGATGACTGCGTACTACTGCTTTACAGTTTGTACACGCGTTTAGATTCAATGCTTTTAATGCGTGATGTGAGCGACGATTACCTGTGTGCGCTCTTGTATGTCTCATTCTTACTACCATAGTCACTATATTATACGACAAATCTAGACTTTTTGCAATACACGCCCAAGATAGGTTTTCCTGTGGTATTTGCTGGGGCCGAGCAGCTTTATTGCATCCAGATGCGAGACTGTGCCATAGCCAGCATTCTGGTCAAATCCATAGCCGGGTACCTTGCGCGCAAGTGTAGCCATGTATTTATCCCTACAGACTTTTGCAACAATACTGGCGCAAGCTATAACTCCAACCTTTTCATCACCCTTGATAATTATCTCTCCAAATTCCTTTAGCAATGCACCATCTAATTTTATATCTTCGTATTTAAATTTATAATTTAAACTTTCTAACTTTTTTAAGCCAGAAACTATACAGGCCCTCAAACATTTTGATATCCCGACTCTGTCTATCTGTTCCGCTGACCGACTAACCACTACCCAGTCCACCAGTCCGTCTCGTTTCCACTTGAGC